>DATNNU010000001.1:0-4387 GCA_035601675.1 Steroidobacteraceae bacterium
TCGCCGCCACCGCCACTGCCGGTCGCCAGCCCGATCACCGATCATTTCGCGCTGAGTGCCGGCTTCCTCTGGGGCGGCGTGGACACCTTTGGGCGCTTCGATTCCAAGGCCGGCGTCGAGGGCACCCCGTTCACCGCCGAGCATGATCTGGGGCTCACCGATCAGGCGCGACAGCCGTTCATCGAGATCATGTTCCGCCTCGAGCAGCGCAATCGCCTGCGGGTCGATTTCATTGACCTGCGCCGGGCGGCTGACAGGACCATCAACCGCACGATTCAGTACGGCGATCAGACCTTTCTGGTCGACAATCCGGTGCATTCGGCATTCGACTGGCGGCAGATGGATCTGACCTATACCTACTCGTTCCTGCGCGCCGAGCGCTACGAACTGGGAGCCGGCTTCGGCATTCATCTGATCGAAGCCGAGGCCAGCGCCGAAATCCCCAAGACGCCGCAGTTCGCGGATTTCAACGGCGCCGGCCCGTTTGCGACGCTGGCACTCGACGGCACCTGGCGCCTCTCGAAGCGCTGGGCGCTGAGCGCGCGCGCTAATTACCTGCGGGTCGCGGTCGGCTCGGTCAGCGGCATGATGGGCCAGTATCACGCCGATCTGCAGTACCGCTGGAAGCGCAACCTCGCCTTCGGCCTGGGCTATGAACGCCAGCAGGCGGAGCTCGACGTGCGCAACCACGACCCGTCAGGCGTGCTGAAGCTCACCATCAGCGGTCCGGAGCTGTTCGCCCGGCTGAGCTTCTAGCAGCAGTGAACGCAGCTTAGTGCGCTGAAGCCCGGGCGGGCGGCGCGGGATGCATCGCCTGCCAGCAGAACAGCACCGCGATCACCACGAATAGCGCTGCCGCCGACAGCGCCAGCGACTGGTGCACGCCGACCACGGCGCCCATGACGCCGACCGTGAATCCGCTGACGAAGCGCAGTCCCAGCGCCGCCATCACGAACACGCCAATCACGTGGCCGCGCAGGGCGCCCGGCGCGTTGAGCTGCACCAGCGCCTGCGCCATGGCGCCGAATGACAGCTCGAGGAAGCCGGCAAAGAACAATGCCGTCAGCGACAGTGGGTAGGAGTGTGTCATGGCAAACACGGCCAGGGCGCCGCACCAGAGCATGCAAAGCAGCAATGCCGTCGGCACGCGCGGCATGAGCAGACCGCGACTTTCCAGTATCAGGGCGGCGCACAGACCACCGGCAGCGTCCGCGGCGGCGAGCGCCGCGTAAGACAGGCTGGCATCGCCGTGCCCGAGATCGGCCGCGAAGTTGGGCATCTGCGCCTGGTAGGCGGTGCCGACGAAGAATGACGCAGCCCCCGCCAGGATGGTCATGGTCAGAATGATGTGATTGCCGCGTATGCTGCGCAGCGTGGCTATGGCATCGCCCAGCCCGCGCACCGGCGCGTCGACGTCGGCCACCTGTGCTCGAAAGCGCCGGCCGTACGGCGCCTTCCACAACCACAGGAACATCGGCAGGTAGAACAGCGCATTGAAGAAGATGCCGAGCGCCGGCCCGAGCAGCAGCATCAGGCCGTTGCCGACCGCAGGCCCGAGCAGCGTGCCCAGGTAACGCGTCGTGGCGGCCAGCCGCACGGCGCTGGGCAGGTGCACGTCCTCGACTATGTCGTGGATCAGCAGCTGCGCCGGCGTGGTCCATAGCACGCCGGCCAGGCCATGGATGGTCAGCAGCACCACGGCGTGCCATATCCTGAGCGTGCCGGTCGCGATCAGCACTCCCCAGCTGATCGACACGCCCATGAACAGCAGCATGCCCAGCTGAATCATGCGGCGTACATCGATACGACTGGCGAGCGCGCCGGCGTAGCCTGACAGCAGCAGGAACGGCACCCAGTGGGAGATCACCGCGATGCCGCCGAGCTCGGCCGAGTGAAATTTCTGGAACATCACCCAGTAGCTGATGACGTGCTCGCAGTTGTCGGCCATCATCGCGGTTGCGTTGCCGACAAAAAACAGGCGAAAGCCGCGGTGCTGGAGCGCGGCGAACGACACATGCTTCGCGGCCGGCAATGCGGCGGTGGCGGGGCGGCCCGCGGGGGCGACATCGTTCGTCATGCGCACAGTATGCCAGACCACCGGATTTGGCCGCCCCCTCAGCTCTGCAGCCGCGCGCTGATGAATTGCGCCATCAGCTCGATGCTGTCCGGATCACGCAGCGGCGCGCTGTGGTTCAGGCCCTCGATCACCTGGATGCACCCGTCGCGCAGCTGCAGCGCAACCTCCCTGGCGTGCGCGGCCGGTATGTATTCGTCGGCGCCGCCGTGCACCAGCAGCACCGGAATATGGATGCGCTGCGCGAGCATCGGCGCCGAGTAGTCTTCCGGATTGCCGCCATAGCGCGCACGAAACAGCGCGCGCACGCGCTCGACGACGTCGCTGCGCAGCGCCATGGCGATGGTGAAGGACTCGAACAGGTAGCCGATGTCGCGCGGCAAGCCGACCAGCACGGCGGCACGCAGCCGCGCCGCCGCCGCATCCTCGGCCAACCAGCTGGCGGCGGTGATGGCACCGAAGGAGTGGGCAAGGATCGCGCCGGCCGGTCCGCAGGCGCTGCTGACGGTCGCCAGCGCGTTGCGAAAACTGTGCAGGTCCGCCTGTCGGCCGCCCGAGCGACCGTGGGCGGGCGCATCGAACGCCACCACCCGCAGGCGGTGCGAGCGCAGGCCCTCGATCATCGACGCCAGCTGTCCGGCGTAGGAGATCCAGCCGTGCAGCACCAGCACCGCGGGCCCGTCACCCGGCCATTCATAGGTCTGTACCGCTCCGTGTGCTGTCGGCAAGCGCCTGGTGACAGCCGTCGCCAGGAAGGCCTCATCCTGCCCGCTGATGCGCCGGGCGCGCGGTGTAACGAACAGCCGCACCGCCAAGCGCACCGTCAGCGCCGGGCTGAGCAACGACAGTAGTCGCAACAGCGCTCGAATGCGCCGTTGGCGTGCCGGCGTCAGTCCAGGAATGTGGCGAGCCGGCGCCGCCGCCGCCTCAGCCACGGCCGCCCGGATCGGTGGCATCCTGCCCACGGCTGCCATCGCCGGCGCGCTCGCGCGCTATCGCCTGATAGCCGATGTCGCGGCGGTACTGCATGCCCGGGTAGTGAATGCACTGCGCCAGTGCGTAGGCTGCGCGCTGCGCGTCGCTCACACGATCGCCCAGGCCCACGGCGCACAGTACCCGTCCGCCGCTGGTCACCACGCGGCCGGACAGACGCTGGGTGCCGGCGTGGAACACTTTGCCCGCCAGGCGTGCGGCGCTATCCAGCCCATCGATGCGATCGCCGCTGCGTACCGCGTCGGGATAGCCGGCCGCAGCGAGCACCACGCCCAGCGCGGCGCGCTGATCCCACCGCGCCTCGACACGATCGAGTCTGCCGTCGAGCGCTGCCTCGCACAGCGTGGTCAGATCGCTGTCGAGGCGCGCCAGGATCGGCTGTGTTTCGGGGTCGCCGAGGCGACAATTGAATTCCAGCACCGTCGGTGCGCCATCGGGCCCGATCATCAGCCCGGCATATAAAAATCCAGTATAGGGCATGCCATCGCGCTCAAGGCCGCGGATGGTCGGCCCGATGATCTCGCGCATCACCCGCGCGTGGATCGCGTCGGTCACCACCGGCGCCGGCGAATAGGCGCCCATGCCGCCGGTGTTGGGGCCGGCATCGCCGTCGCGCAGGCGCTTGTGGTCCTGCGACGTGGCGAGCGGCAGCACATGCTTGCCGTCGGCCATGACGGTGAAGCTCGCCTCCTCGCCCTGCAGGAACTGCTCGATCACGATCTCGGCGCCGGCGTCGCCAAAGCGGCCGCCGAACAGGTCGCTTGCCGCGGCCTCGGCCTCGTCCACGGTGTGCGCGATGAACACGCCCTTGCCGGACGCCAGACCGCTGGCCTTGACCACGATCGGCGCGCGCTGCGCACGCAGCCAGGCGGCGTCGTAGTTGTCGCGCGTGAACACGCGATAGGCCGCGGTGGCAATGCCGTGGCGCTGCAGGAAATGCTTGCTGAATGCCTTCGAGCCCTCGAGCTGCGCCGCCAGGCGGCCGGGACCGAAGCAGCGCAGTCCGGCGCCCTGAAAAGCATCGACGATACCGGCCACCAGCGGCGCCTCCGGGCCGACGATCGTTAGCGCTACGACTTCGCTGCGCGCGAACTCGACCAGCCGCGCAAGTTCGGTGGCGGCAATATCGACGTTGCGCACCCGCGGCTCGCCGTCGGTGCCGGCGTTGCCGGGCGCCACCAGCACTTGGCTCACCCGCGGCGACTGCGCGCATTTCCAGGCCAGTGCATGTTCGCGGCCGCCGCCGCCGACGATCAGGACTTTCATCGATCGATTGTCCGCGCTAATGCCGGAAGTGACGTATGCCGGTGAGCACCATCG
>DATNNU010000002.1:0-2542 GCA_035601675.1 Steroidobacteraceae bacterium
TCAGGAACACATCAAGCGGCCGCTGGCCGAAGAGCTGCTGTTCGGCAAGCTGGTCGGCGGCGGGCAGGTGCGGGTGTCGGTGTCGGCCGATGACAGCGCGCTGCAGCTCGAGTACGCGCCGGCGGCGCAGACGGAAGTGACCGCTTAGTGCCCGCTAGCGGCCGCGGTAGACGATGCGGCCCTTCGACAGATCGTAGGGTGTCATTTCGACCGTGACCGCATCGCCGGTCAGGATGCGGATATAGTTCTTGCGCATCTTGCCGGAGATATGCGCGGTCACAAGATGGCCGTTCTTCAGCTTCACGCGGAAGGTGGTATTGGGCAGGGTCTCGACGACCTCGCCTTCCATTTGGATGGCGTCTTCTTTGGGCATGCTGCGCTGCGTAGCCTAAGGGGCGCGAATTTACGCATAAAGGGCGGGCCCAATGCAATGTGGGTCGCATCTGTCGTCTAGGCGGGCTGCAGAAAGCGCAGGAACTGCCGGCGCGGCATAGCGCGGCTGCCCAGACTGCGCAGGTGAGCCGACGGCAGCTGACAGTCGATCAGCTCGATGCCAAGCGCGCTGCAGCGCTGGACCAGACCCGCAAGTGCGGCCTTGGAGCCATCGCGCTCGCGGCTGAACATCGATTCACCGAAGAACACGCGGCCGAGGCGCACACCGTAGACGCCGCCCACGAGGCGATCCGCGTGCCAGATTTCATAGCTGTGAGCCAGCCCGCGCTGATGAAGAGCGCAATAGGCGGCCGACATTTCGGGGGTGATCCAGGTACCCGGGCTGCGCGAGCGCGGCGCGGCGCAGGCCGCGACCACGGCCGCGAAGTCGCGATCCTGCAGCCACTCGAAGCCGCGTGTGCGCAGGCTGCGCGTCAAGCGGCGCGAGAAATGAAATTCCTGCGGCAGCAGCACTTCGCGCGGATCGGGCGACCACCACAGCACCGGCTGCCCCGGCGAGTACCAGGGAAAAATACCGCGCTCATAAGCCGCCACCAGGCGCTCGAACTTCAGATCGCCGCCGGCGGCGAGCAGCCCGGGCGGGTCGCGCAGCGCCGCTTCGTGCGGCGGGAAGCGTTCCGGCGGGTCGTCGGGCGACAGCCAGGTGATCATCGCGGCGTCGGCGTCAGCTCGCCTTTGCGAAACGGCGCATGCGCATCAGCCTCGCTGGCGTAGGCGTCGATCGCGTGACCCTCGCGCGTCAGATAGGCACCGATCGCGCGCCGCAGCGCAAGGTCCGCAATCCAATGGGCGGACCAGGTCAGGGCCGGTTCGAAGCCGCGCGCGATCTTGTGCTCGCCCTGGGTACCCGGCTCGAAGGCGCGCAGACCGTTGGCAATGCAGTAGTCGATGCCCTGGTAGTAGCAGGCCTCGAAATGCAGGCTGTGGTAGTCGGCGTCGGCGCCCCAATAACGGCCATAGAGGGTATCGGCGGAGCGGAAAAACACCGCCACCGCCACCGCCTCGCCGGCGCGCATCGCCAGCTTGACGAAAAAGCTGGAAGCCGGCGAGCGGGCGATGCGGCTGAAGAACGCACGATTCAGATACGGCGTGTGGCCGTGGCGGATGAAGGTGATCTCGTGCAATCGGAACACGCGCTCGATCAGCGCCTCGCTGAGCTCATCGCCGCGCAGCGTGCGAAATTCGATGCCCTGCTCGAGCACACGCCGGCGCTCGCGGCGCGCCTTCTTGCGCTTGTCGGCCGAGAAGCCGTCGAGAAAATCATCGAAGTCGCGATAGCCGCGGTTGTGCCACTGGAAATGACAGTCGCGCCGCAGTAACCAGCCGTCCTGCTCGCAGGCGCTGCGGGCCGGCGCATCGAGGAATAAAGCATGGACCGAGGACAGCTGGCCGGCCGCGAGCCGTTCGCGCATCGCGCGCAGCAGTTCCAGGCGCAGCGGCGCCGCGGCAACATCGGCACGGCACAGCAGCCGCGGGCCGGTCGCCGGCGTGAATGGCACCGCGCACACCAGCTTCGGGTAATAGGCCATGCCGGCCTGTTCGGCGGCGCGCGCCCAGGCGAAGTCGAACACGAACTCGCCCCAGGAGTGGCTCTTCTCGTACAGCGGCGCCGCGGCCGCCAGTCCGCGCTGATCGCTCAGCAGCAGATGTCGCGGGCGCCAGCCGCTGCGCGCGCTGGCGCAGCCGCTGTCTTCCATCGCCGCCAGAAATTCGTGACGCAGGAACGGATACTCGCCCGCCAGCGCATTCCACTCCTCGGCGGGGATTTCGCTGACCCGGGTGAGCAGCCGGACTTGCACTAGCGGTGAGGCTCCTTAAACGGCGCCGTGATCGAACTGCTCGAGGTAGCGGTCGGCATCGAGCGCGGCCATGCAGCCCGAGCCGGCCGAGGTGACGGCCTGACGGTAGACGTGGTCGGCGACATCGCCGGCCGCGAACACGCCGGGCAGGCTGGTCGCGGTTGCATTGCCGTCACTGCCGCCGTGCACGCGCAGATAGCCGCCGTGCATATCGAGCTGGCCGCGAAACAGCTCGGTGTTGGGCATGTGGCCGATGGCGATGAAGATGCCGCTCACCGCGATGTCGCGCG
>DATNNU010000003.1:0-7850 GCA_035601675.1 Steroidobacteraceae bacterium
CGCGCGCCTGGGCCGGCACTGCACCGGGGGTCGGCGTGGCGGCGCACAGCCCCGCGGCGCCCACCGCCGCGGCGGCGCACAGCGCGCCGCAAGCCAGCCGCACGAGCCCTGTGGTGCTCAACTCCGCACTCATCGATCCGCCGCCCCAGGCGCCAGTCGGCACAGTGTAATGATGGCCGCGAGCCTAGGCGAAGCGCTCTGAACCGAGCCTGAATCGCCATTTATTCCTTTTTTGTCAGAGACTTGGCTTCACACCAGAGCTTCTCCCACTCGGCGGCTTGCAGTCCGTTGAGCGCCCGCCCGTCGCGCTCGGCGAGCCGCTCCATGCATTCGAAGCGCTGTTCGAATTTTAACGCGGCGCGCCGCAGCGCGTCTTCCGCGTCCACCGCCAGATGGCGCGCCCAGTTGGCTACGGTGAACAGCAGATCGCCGATCTCATCGGCGACCTGCTCGCGCTCATCGGCCGCGAGCGCGGCGTCGATCTCGGCAAGTTCCTCATCGATCTTGGCACGCACGCCGGCGGAGTGCGGCCAGTCGAAGCCGACGCGGCGCGCACGACGGCCGAGCTTGGCCGCGCGCGCGAGCCCCGGCAGCGCCCGCGGTACATCCGACAGCACGCCATGCACACCAGCGGCCGCTCGCTCAGCTGCCTTCTGCATTTCCCACGACACATGCAATTGCGCCACGTCGAGCGCCTTGCGCTCGACGAAGATATGCGGATGGCGCCGGACCAGCTTGTCGCAAATCCCGCGTGCCACCGCGGCGAAGTCGAAGCGGCCGGCCTCCTCGGCCATGCGGGCATGAAACACCACCTGGAACAGCAGGTCACCGAGCTCATCGCGCAGTCGATCGAGATCACCGCGCCCGATCGCGTCGGCGACCTCGTACGCCTCTTCGATCGTGAACGGCGCGATGCTGGCAAAACTCTGCTCCCGATCCCACGCACAGCCGCCTTGCGGATCGCGAAGGGCGCGCATCAGCCCCAGCAGTGCCTCGAGTTCATCGCCGGCGGCGCTCAAGTGGCTTCCCCGACGAACAGCTCGCGCAGATTCGCCAGCATACCGGCGGTCGCGCCCCAGATATTGTACGGGCCAAAGGACAGCTCCCAGCTGTCCACCTCGACCCCGCGGATCGTGCGGCGGCCCACGCGATAGCTGTCCGCGGCCAGCGCGATCGCCAGCGGCAGCTCGAACACTTCGGCCACTTCGGTACCGTTGGGCGTCAGCGTCAGCCCGGGCTGCAGCAACGCCACCACCGGGGTGATGCGATAACCGCTCTGCACGACGTGATCGGGCAGGAATCCGATCGGTTCGATTGCCGAGGCCGCAATTCCGATCTCCTCCTCGGTCTCGCGCATCGCGCCGGCCGCGACATCGGCGTCGTAGACCTCCAGCCGCCCGCCCGGAAAACTGATCTGACCCGCGTGCCGTCGCAGGTGGCTCGCCCGCACCGTCAGCAGCAGCGCCGGTGAGTCGGTGCGGTCGATGATCGGCACCAGCACGGCCGCTGCCTTCAGCACCGCCGGCCAGCCCGCGCGTAGCCGGGCGCGCAGCGCGGCAGATTCCTGCGCCAGTCCGGCCGTTCGACAGTGCTCGAGCCGGTGATCGGGGCGGCTCAGCAGGCAGCGACGCAGGCGCGCTCGCCAGTCGGCAGGCAGTTCAGGCGCGAGTGCGGGCGCCGGCGCAGCCATAGATCTCCTCCGCCATCGATGCTCAGCCCCCGCCGCTGCTGCCACCCTTGATGCCGCCGCGGGTGAGTTCGCTCGGATCGAGCAGCCGATCGAGCTGCTCGCGTTTCAGATCGGTCATTGCGGCCGCGACCTCGCGGATCGGCTTGCCCTCGGCGTAGGCTTTCTTCGCGATCGCCGCGCCCTTCTCATAGCCGATCACCGGATTGAGCGCGGTCACCAGGATCGGATTGCGCTCCAGCGCCTCCTCCATGCGCTGCCGATTGACCGTGAAGCCCTTGATCGCCCGATCGGCCAGAGCGCGCGATACGTTGGCGAGCAGGCCGATGCTCTCGAGCAGGTTATAGGCGATCACCGGCAGCATCACGTTGAGCTGGAAATTGCCCGACTGTCCCGCGATCGTAATCGCGGCATCGTTGCCGATCACCTGCGCGGCGACCATGGCCGTGGCCTCGGGAATCACCGGATTGACCTTGCCGGGCATGATGCTGCTGCCGGGCTGCAGCGCCGGCAACGCTATCTCGCCCAGGCCCGCCAGCGGCCCGCTGTTCATCCAGCGCAGATCGTTGGCGATCTTCATCAGACTCACGGCGATCACCTTGAGCTGGCCGGAGAGCTCCACCGCGGCATCCTGCGCCGACATCGACTCGAAGAAATTGCGGCTCGGCTCGAACACGATCCCGGTCAGGCGGCTGAGCTCGGCGCAGAACGCGCCGGCGAAGTCCGGGTGCGCATTGATGCCGGTGCCCACCGCGGTGCCGCCCTGCGCCAGGCACAGCAAGCGCGGTTCGGCCGCACGCAGGCGGCTGGCGCCGTTCTCGATCTGCGTGCGCCAGCCCGACAGTTCCTGGGCGAGCGTGACCGGCATCGCGTCCATCAGGTGCGTACGGCCGGTGGTGACGATGCCCGCCACCTCGGTCTCTTTGGCGCCAATCACCGCCGCCAGGTGCGTCAGTGCCGGCAGCAGTTGCTCGCGCAACAGCAGCACTGCGCTGACATGGATCGCGGTCGGTATCGCATCGTTGCTGCTCTGACCCATGTTGACGTGATCGTTGGCATGCACCGGCGCGCCCGATTTCGCCGCCAGGTTCGCGATCACCTCGTTGGCGTTCATGTTGCTGCTGGTGCCCGATCCGGTCTGAAATACGTCGATCGGAAACTCGCCGTCGTGCGCCCCGCTCGCTACCGCGGCCGCCGCCCGCTCGATGGCGCCGGCGATGCTCGGCTCGAGCAGACCAAGGCGCGCATTGGACGCGGCCGCGGCCTGCTTGATCAGCGCCAGCGCGCGGATGAAGCCGCGCGGCAGCCGCAGCCCGCTGATCGGGAAATTATCGACCGCGCGCTGCGTCTGCGCACCCCAGAGCGCGTCGGCGGGGACTTTCAACTCGCCCATGCTGTCGCGCTCGATCCGAAACGATGCTGAGGTCATGATCGGTGTGGCTCCGGCACGCTACGGCCAATGCGTTATCATGGCTAGGCTAGCATTTCGATGAATCGCGGCACCCTGATGGAACCCTCTGCTCTGACTGCGCTCTCGCCGGTGGATGGTCGCTACGCCGCCGCCGCGGCGCCGCTGCGCGCGTATTTCTCCGAAGCCGCGCTGATCCGCGAGCGCATCCGTATCGAAGCCCTATGGTTCAAGCAGCTCTCGGCCCCGCAGCTGCGGCTGCTCGCCGGCGATCTGCCGGTGTCCGTGCACGAGCGCATCGGCGCGCTGGCGCGCGATCCGGGCATCAGCGCGCCAGCCAGCGTCAAGGCGATCGAGCAGCGCATCAACCACGACGTCAAGGCGATCGAGTATTTCGTGCGCGATGAGTTGGCCGCCGCCGGCGCCGGCGCCGCGGCGCTCGAGCTGGTGCACTTCGGCTGCACTTCCGAGGACATCAACAACCTCAGCTATGCGCGGCTGCTCAAGGGCGCACGGGAGAACGTGCTGCTGCCCGAGCTCAGTACGCTGGTGGCGCTGCTGCGCGCGCTGGCGCGCCAGCATGCCGAGCTGCCGATGCTGGCGCGCACCCACGGCCAGAGCGCAAGTCCCACCACCTTCGGCAAGGAGATGGCGAATGTCGGTGCGCGCCTGCGCCGTGCGCAGCGCCGCCTGGAAGCGGTCGAGATCCTCGCCAAGTGGAATGGCGCGGTCGGCAACTACAATGCGCATCACAGCGCGCGCCCCGACGTCGACTGGATCGCGCTTAGTTGCCAGTTCATCGTTTCACAGCAGCTGAGCTGGAACCCCTACAGCACGCAGATCGAACCGCACGACTGGATCGCCGAATACTGCGACGCCTGCGCCGCGATCAACGTAATTCTTATCGATCTGTGTCGCGACCTCTGGGGCTATGTCTCGCTTGGCTATCTGCGCCAGCGCGCACTGCCCGGAGAAGTCGGCTCATCGACCATGCCGCACAAAGTCAATCCGATCGACTTCGAGAATGCCGAAGGCAACTTCGGCATGGCGAACGCGATGCTGCGCTTCTTCGCCGACAAACTGCCGATCTCGCGCTGGCAGCGCGACCTCACCGACTCGACCGTGCTGCGCAATCTCGGTGTTGCGCTGGCGCATGGCTTCGTCGGCTGGAAGGCGCTGCAGCGTGGCCTTGAGAAGATCAATCCCGACGCGCTGCGCATGGCGCAGGATCTGAACGGTGCTTATGAAACCCTCGCCGAGGCTATCCAGAGCGTGCTGCGGGCCGCCGGCGTCGCCAACGGCTACGAGCTGCTGAAGGATTTCACCCGCGGTCAGGACATCGATGCCGCAGCGCTGCGGGCATTTGTCGCCACGCTGCCGCTGCCGGAGTGCGAACGCAGCCGTCTCGCGGCGCTGGCGCCGCCGCAATACCTGGGTCTTGCAGCCAGCCTAGCGCGCCGCTTCGCCGACGAGACCGAATAACATAGCGAATTACATAATCTGATTATTGTCGGCTTAGCGGCCAATTCGATAGCCGGCTCACACAGCGCAGGCTGGCAACTGTGACCCGGTTGGCGATCGATCTCCAGCCCCGTCTCTACCATCGTGCTGCAGAGCTCATAAAGCTCAAACAACGCAGGCGAGCGAGTGACTGGGAGCAGGGAAAGCGGCGCGACGACTTCCGCGCGTCTGTCGAGCTTCGGGCTCGAGGACGGCCCGATGCGGACGACCGTGCTCGCCGAAAGGCGGCCGGCGAGCGAGACCCTGCACGTGCTCACCAGCTTCGACGAAGTACGCATAGCCACTGAAACGGTTGCCGCCAGCGGACAGCGCCTGATCTCGATCATGACCCCGGATCTGGAGCCGGAGATCTACGACCAGGCCGCGCTGCTCGAGATCATCAAGCGCTTCGTGCTCGGCCACAGTTTTGCCAAGGTGCGCGTGCTGATGCGCGACCAGGCGCGACTCAGCAGCGGCGCCAACCGCTTCATCGCCATGGCGCATCGACTCACCAGTTATCTGGAGATCCGGATTCGCGCGCCGCAGTATCGCGAATTGAGCGCCGCCTATTGCATCGCCGACGACCGGGCGATCGTTTACCGGCTGCGCGCGGATCGCGCCGAGGGCATCGCCGGCTTCAACAATCCCCCGATCGCGCGCCAGTACCTGCAGGAATTCGATGCCGTCTGGCACGCGAGCCTGATCGAAGAGCGCGAGGTGCGGGTCGCCCGCAGCTGAGCGGGTTGGTGCCGTGGCGCCTGCCCCTACCGCGCCGCGCGCGGTATCCTTCGCCATGGTCTGGAAACCCGAAGTCACCGTTGCCGCCATCATCGAGCGCGACGGCCGCTTTCTGCTGGTCGAGGAGCGCATCCGCGGCCGTCTGGTACTCAACCAGCCGGCCGGGCATCTGGAGGACGGCGAAGCGCTGCTGGACGCGGTGATTCGCGAGACTCTCGAGGAAACCGGCTGGCAATTCACGCCCGAGGCGCTGTTGGGCGTCTACCAGTGGCGTAGTCCGCGCGGCCACACCACGCTGCGATTAGCTTTCACCGGCACCGTCCACGGCTACGATGCGGACCGGCCGCTCGATCCGCCGATCGTGACAACGCACTGGTTCGCGCGCGAGGAGATCGCCCAGCGGGCAGCGCGACTGCGCACGCCGCTGGTGCTCAGGTGCATCGAGGACTACCTGGCCGGACGCCGCCTGCCGCTCGACGCGATCACATCCGAGGTGTACTCGCCCAGCCTGGCGTTGAAGGCGCCGTGAGTAACCGCAGCTCCCCCGTGCGCGTCATGGTCGGCCTGTCCGGCGGCGTTGACTCCGCCGTCGCGGCGCTGCTGCTGCGCGACGCCGGCTACGACGTGCAGGGCCTGTTCATGAGCAATTGGGAAGAGGACGACGACTACTGCACCACTGCCCAGGACTACCAGGACGCGCGCTCGGTGGCTGGCGAGCTGGGCATCATTCTGCATCGGGTGAATTTTGCCGATCAGTACCGCGAGCAGGTGTTTGCTCATTTCCTGGCCGAGTACCGCGCCGGCCGCACTCCGAATCCCGACGTGCTGTGCAATCGCCAGATCAAGTTCGGTCTGTGCCTGGACTACGCGCAGCGGCTCGGCGCACAGCTGCTGGCCACCGGCCACTACGCGCGGCTCGGCGCGCTCGAGGACGGTCCGGCGCTCTATCAGGCGCGCGATCAGGGTAAGGATCAGTCCTACTTCCTGCACTCGGTCGCGCGCGGGCGTTTTGCCCGTGTGCTGTTCCCGCTCGGCGAGTTGTTGAAGCAGCAGGTGCGCGAACTGGCGCGCCACCGCGGCCTGCCGGTGCACGACAAGCCCGACAGCACTGGCATCTGTTTCATCGGCGAGCGACCGTTCGCGCAGTTTCTGGGCCGCTACTTGCAGGCCAACCCCGGGCCAATCGAATCCGTGGACGGACGCCTGCTCGGACAGCACCGCGGCCTGGCGTTCTATACGCTGGGTCAGCGCTCCGGACTCGCGCTCGGCGGCGCGCGCGGCTGCGCGCAGCAGCCATGGTATGTGGCGCAAAAGGACACGCAGCGCAACGCGTTGATCGTGGTGCAGCGCCACGAGCAGCATCGGCTCGAGGCCAGCGCAGTAGCCACCGGCCCTCTCAACTGGCTGTGCGCCGAGCGCAGCGGCGCCTTCGAAGCCGCCGTCAAGCTGCGCTATCGCCAGCCCGAGCAGCCGGCAACCGTGTCGATGCGCCCCGATGGCAGCGCCTGGATCGAATTCGAGACGAGCCAGCGCGCCGCAACGCCCGGTCAATGCGCGGTGCTGTACCAGCAGGGACGTTGCCTGGGCGGTGGCGTGGTCGAACAGGTTCGCCTCGAAACTGAGCATAAGCTCAGGACAACGCAGCATGACGAAGCAGCTGCGCCCAACTCTTCATACCTGCCGCCGCAGGCGCCCGATATAATCCGCCGGCTGTGACGTGCCGCCGATGGCACGCGCCGCAGCCGGAGGCACCATGACCGATAGTTTCAAAGTGCGCACAACGCTGAAGTCGGGCGCTCATTCTTATGAGATCTGGAGTCTGGCCGCGCTCGGCGCCGCAAAAGTCGCGCGCCTGCCGTATTCGCTCAAGATCCTGCTCGAAAATCTGCTGCGCTTCGAGGACGGCAGCAATGTCACCCGCGCCGATGTCGAGGCGCTGCTGAACTGGAATCCGAAGGCCGCGCCGTCATACGAGATCTCGTTCACGCCCGCGCGCGTCATCATGCAGGACTTCACCGGGGTGCCGGCGATCGTGGATCTGGCGGCGATGCGCGAAGCCATGACGCGCCTCGGCGGCAATGCCGACGAAATCAACCCGCTGGCGCCGGCCGAACTGGTCATCGACCACTCGGTGCAGGTGGACAGCTACGGTACGGCGCATTCGCTCGCCGACAACAATCGCATCGAGTTCGAGCGCAACGGCGAGCGCTACGCTTTCCTGCGCTGGGGCCAGTCGGCGTTTCGCAATTTCAAGGTGGTGCCGCCCAACACGGGCATCGTGCACCAGGTCAATCTCGAGTACCTCGGACGGGTCGTGTTCGAGAACACTGACCGCGGCCGGCGCCAGGCCTACCCGGACACCCTGGTCGGCACCGACTCCCACACCACCATGATCAACGGCCTCGGCGTGCTCGGCTGGGGCGTCGGCGGCATCGAGGCCGAGGCAGCCATGCTCGGCCAGCCCGTGACCATGCTGATTCCCCAGGTCATCGGCTTCAAACTGACCGGCGGTCTCAG
>DATNNU010000004.1:0-14280 GCA_035601675.1 Steroidobacteraceae bacterium
TGAAACTGCATCCGGTTGGGAATCTTAGTCAGTGCGTCGTAGCGCGCGAGATAGCGAATGCGCCGCTCGGCACGCTTGCGCTCGGTGATGTCGCGTGCAACGTAGATCTCGCCTTCGAACTCCGGATCCTCGGTGGCGACGGTCGAGCCGACGAACGACACCGGGATGGTCTGGCCGGCGCGGGTGCGCAGCACGGTCTCGCCGGCGTCGCGCGCTACCCGCAGCGGATCGGTGCCGAGCTTGTCGCCCTGATCGAGCAGCGTCACCAGGTTCTTGCCGATCAGCTCGTCATCGCCGTAACCGGTCAGCTGGCACGCGGCGTCATTGGCAATGCGCACGCTGCCGCCGGGGGCGGTGACGAACACCGCGTCGGTCATGCTGTTGAGCACGCTGTGCAGGTAATTGCGGGTGAAGGTGGTGTTGCGCAGCGCCAGGCGCATGTTTTCGAACGCGTGCTCGAGCTCACCAATCTTATCGCTACGGGTGCTCACCAGCGCCTGGCGAAATTCGCCACGACTGATCTGCTCGGCGGCACCGATCAGTCCACGCACGGCCCGATCCAGGCGCTGGCGCTGACGCCAGGACCAGAAGCCGGGTAGCATCACGGCGAACGCGGCGAATAATGCCGAAAGCAGCAGAACCGACAATGGCATGTCGTAGCTTCGAGCGAGGTAGCCCAGCAGGGCCGCTACCCCCAGGACGACGCTGCATAGGATCAGCATCAGATACTTGAATCGCGGGCCGTTCATCCGGCCTCCATGGATATTTAACATTAGAATAATGCCGTATGTACGGCGCCGCGGCTACAAAAAATGTCGATTCTTAGTGCCGATCAACTGACCGGGCGCGTGCGCACCCACGTGCTCGACTTACCGGATTCGGGGTGCATCCTGCACCCCGATGCGGCTACGGCGTTCCTTGCTCTGCGCGCCGCAGCCGTGCAGAGTGACATAGATCTGGCCCCGGTCTCCAGCTTTCGTACCTTCCAGCACCAGCTGACCATCTGGAACGATAAATTCCACGGCCGGCGGCCATTGCTCGACCAGGATGGCCGCGCCCTGGATCCCGCCGTTATGAGCGAAGAGCAGATCGTGCGCGCGATCCTGTTGTGGTCGGCGTTACCCGGCGCGAGCCGCCATCACTGGGGCACGGAGATCGACCTGATCGATCGACACACCCTGCCGCAAGGCCAGCGCCCGCAGTTGATTCCCATCGAATACGCCGCGGGCGGGGTATTCGAGCGGCTCGGCGCCTGGCTGCCGCGGCACTGCCAGGACTACGGGTTTTTCCTGCCGTACGACCGCGACCGGGGCGGCGTGCGGCCCGAACCGTGGCATTTGAGCTTTGCACCGGTTTCGAGCACGGCACTGCCGGCCCTGACGGTGGACGTCCTGGCTGCGGCGCTAGGCGATGTCGAACTGGGGGGAGCGGCTGTCGTGCGCCGACAGCTCGCTGACATTCATTTGCGCTATGTCTGCGCCGTCGCGCAGCCCGGTACGGCGGCGCTGGCCGCCTCGCGGCTCAGTCCTGCAGCCAGGCCTTCTTGAAGTAACCCAGCATCAGGCTGCGCACTCTACCGAGGGTGTTTGGATCGGCCGCGTGCAGCGGCGGATTTCGCCGCAACATGCGCCAGCTCTCGCTGCGCAGAATCTGTTCCAGATAGTTCATGTTGCGGTCGATGGCCTCGATGTAGGGATTGCGGCCATCGAACAGGATTTCCAGGTAGTGATAGGCACCGCCGAATCGATTGTCGAGGCGCGTGGCCCGGGTATTGGCCACGAATGCCGGCGTCTGGCGCAGCAGATCCAGACCCGAGGCATAACGCACTTCGCGCGTGCCATCGGCGGTCGACATCGCCACCCCGCCCAGGACGAACTCCGGATACAACCGGTCACGACACTTCTCGAGATAACAGCGGTCCGCCAGCTGCGCGATCATGTCGGCGGTGCCGAGCAGATGCCCGAGCGCGGTGTCGCGCGCATCCTGGGTCAGGATCTGATCGAACGCTCGCTCATAGCCGGTGAAATGAATGATCTGCGCGGCGACGTCGGCCCATTGCGGCAGGCCGATCTGCGGCAGGTAGTGCGCCAGGAATTCGGCGCCGCGGCTGACGTGATTGAGGGTGAATTCAGCCCCATTGGCCTGCGCGCGGTCGCTGCTTCGGCGCAGGTACCCCACGTCATGGAACAGAGCCAGGATCACCCCGGCGGTGGCCCGCTCTGAGGTCAATTGGCGCTCGGCACCGACCTGTCGTTCATAGCCGGCGAGCAGCCGCGCCATCGCCAGCGTGACGTCGAGCGTGTGCTGGCGATCGTGATAGACGGTATCGACCCCGGAAAATCCGGGCATGCGGCCGGCAAACAACGCATCGAAATCAGCAAATGCCCGCTCGACCGGGGCCAGCACGATGTGCGGCCAGGTGGAGACCAGCAGCTGCTCGACGGCACGCAACACCGCCTGCGGCGAGCTGACCCGCACAGTATTGGTAATGTCATAGTCGCTGCGGTGGATGCTGGCCATGTCGGCGCCAAGGTATCAGGATGACTGTAATTGTTCGTCGGGCAGAGCCGTGATTCGCGAAAGTCTAGGGCAGCCTCCCGTAATCCACCTGCGACGCGCCGCACAGTTTGACGACATAAGCGCGCGCTATATGTCAAAGCTGGCGATCACGGGTGCGTGATCGGACGCACGTTCGCCGCTGCGCGCCACACGATCGATACGGCAGCCGGTGCAGCGCGGTGCGAGCAGCGTCGATGCCAGGATCAGGTCGATACGCAGGCCATTGTTGCGCCGGAAGGCGCCGGCGCGATAGTCCCACCAGCTGAAGGATTGCGGCGGCTGATCGAACTGTCGGAATACGTCGGCAAAGCCGATCTGCATCAGATCGGCAAGCGCCGCGCGCTCCAGCTCGCTCACGAGCACCGATCCGGCCCAGGCCGCGGGGTCGTGCACGTCGCGATCCTCGGGCGCAATGTTGAAATCGCCCAGCACCACAAGCTGCGGATATTGCGCCAGCTCGGCGCGCAGCCAGACGCGTAGCGCCTTCAGCCAGCGCAGTTTGTAGTCGTATTTATCGGACCCGAGCGCCTGACCGTTTGGCACGTACAGGTTCACCACCCGCACCACGCCGCAACTCGCCGCCAGCACGCGCCGCTGATGATCGTCAAAGCTCGGGATCTCGAGCACTGATTCGCGCAGCGGCGTGCGGGCGAGGATCGCCACCCCGTTGTAGGTCTTCTGCCCATTGAACACGACCTGGTAGCCCGCGGCCACAATCTGCGCGGCCGGAAATGCCGCATCAAGCACCTTGGTCTCCTGCAACGCGACGAGGTCGGGCTGATTGGCGCCGAGCCAGTCGAGCAGCTGCGGCAGACGCACACGCAGCGAATTGACGTTCCAGGTGACGAATTGCATCGGCCCACAATAGCGCCCGCGTGATCGATCCGCGAGAGCACCGCGCTGAGCCCGGTAGCCCTTTGATCGTGGAGGTAATTTACTTGGCCGGGTATCTTTACGGCTTTCTTATGCGGCACGGCACTAACATCGTGGCGCTCACGCGAAGGAGTTGTCGATGGATATTTGGTTTATTGGGCTGATCGTCGTACTGGCGCTTATGACCTGGGGCGGCATCGTGCTGTGCGAACGGCTGCAACAGCCATGAGCGCGCTCTACTGGATTGCGTTGCTGCTGACGCTGGGTTTGCTCGGCTATCTGCTGTACGCGATGCTCAAAGCGGAGAAATTCTAGACATGAGCGCCTCGGGTTGGCTGCAGCTCGCGATCTACCTGACCGTGTTGCTGCTGTTGGTTAAGCCTCTGGGCCTCTACATGGCCGGAGTATTCAATGGCACCGGCGCCGCGACGCGCTGGTTCGGTCCGATCGAGCGCAGCCTCTACAGGCTGTGCCGGGTAGACGCCAATGCGTCGATGAGCTGGAAGCGGTACGCGTTGTCGATGCTGGCGTTCAACGCCTTTGGCGCGCTAGCGGTGTATGCGCTGCAGCGTTTGCAGGCCTTCTTACCCTGGAATCCGCAGCAGATGAGCGCGGTCAGGGCGGATTCAGCCTTTAACACCGCCGTCAGCTTCATCACCAACACCAACTGGCAGGGCTATGGCGGCGAGTCGACCATGAGCTATCTGACGCAGATGCTCGGACTTGGCGTGCAGAACTTCCTGTCGGCGGCGACCGGGATCGCCGTGCTGGTGGCCATGATCCGCGGCTTCACGCTGAAGCAGGCGAAGCAAATCGGCAGCTTCTGGGTCGATCTCACGCGCACCACACTGTACGTACTGCTGCCGCTGTCGCTGGTGCTGGCCGTGGTGCTGGCCGGTCAGGGCGTGGTGCAAACTTTCAAGCCCTATCAGACCGCCGCCCTCGTCAATCCCATCATGGTCGATGAGCCGGTGACCGATGCCGCGGGCAACCCGGTCAAGGATGCGCAAGGTAACGCGCAAACCAAGAGTGTGCGGGTCGATAGCCAGACCATTCCGCTCGGTCCTGCAGCCAGCCAGATCGCCATCAAGCAGCTCGGCACCAACGGCGGCGGCTTCTTCAACGTCAACTCGGCGCATCCGTTTGAAAATCCAACCCCGCTGAGCAATTTCCTCGAGCTACTGGCCATTCTGCTGATCCCGGCCGCGCTGTGCTACAGCTTTGGTCGCCTGGTTGGCGATACCCGTCAGGGCTGGGCAGTGCTCGCCGCGATGTTGGTGCTGTGGATACCGCTGTTGGGACTGACCGCGTGGGCCGAAGGCCGCGGCAATCCGGCGTATCCGGCTGCGGTCGCGCAGACCGCATCCGCACAGCAGTCGGGCGGCAACATGGAGGGCAAGGAGACCCGGTTTGGCGTTGCGAATTCGGCGCTCTGGGCTGCCGCCACCACCGCGGCCTCGAACGGCTCGGTCAACGCCATGCACGATTCCTTCACACCGATTGGCGGTCTGATACCGATGTGGCTGATTCAGCTCGGTGAGGTGATCTTCGGCGGCGTCGGCTCGGGCCTGTACGGCATGCTGGTATTTGCCATCATCGCGGTGTTCATCGCCGGTCTGATGGTCGGCCGTACACCGGAATATCTCGGCAAGAAGCTCGAATCGTTCGAGATGAAGATGGCCTCGCTGGTCATTCTGATTCCACCCTTCTTCTCGTTGGTGGGCACGGCGATTGCGGTGTCGGCGGCCGCAGGCCGCGCCGGCACGGCCAACCCCGGCGCGCACGGCTTCTCGGAGATCCTGTACGCGTTCTCTTCGGCGTCGAACAACAACGGCAGCGCCTTTGCCGGTCTGTCGGCCAACACTCCGTTCTACAACACGTTGCTCGGCACCGTCATGTGGACCTCGCGCTACTGGGTGATCGTTCCGGTGCTGGCCATCGCCGGCAGCCTCGCGGCCAAGAAACACGTGCCCGCCGGCGCCGGCACACTACCCACGCACACGCCGCTGTTCGTCATGCTGCTGGCCGCAACGGTCCTGATCGTCGGCGCGCTGGCCTTCTTTCCGGCGCTCGCGCTCGGCCCGGTCGTGGAAGAGTTGCAGTTTCTTGGGCATTGATCGGCGCCGCCGCACTGAGCACGCCCGATCGCACTGACTGACCCATCGAGGACTTCCATGACTACCGTCGCCCGCGCACGTCCACTGTTCGATCCGCCGCTCGTCAGGGTGGCGATCAGGGACTCGGTCATCAAGCTGGCGCCCTGGGTACAGTGGCGCAATCCGGTGATGTTCGTGGTGCTCGTGGGCAGTGTGCTGATCACCGGGCTGTGGCTGGCAATGCTCGGGGGCGGTCTGACTGGCGAGGGCCAGCCCGGGTTCGTGCTCGCGATTGCGCTGTGGCTGTGGGCGACGCTGTTGTTCGCGAATTTCGCCGAAAGCCTCGCCGAAGGCCGCGGCAAGGCCCAGGCCGCCGCGCTGCGCTCGAGCAAGCGCGACGTGCCTACGCATCGTTTTTCGAACGGCCGCACCGATCAGCCCTGTGAGACCGTGCCCTCGAGCGATCTTCGGCGCGGCGACATCGTGCTGGTCAAGGCCGGCGACACAATCCCCGGCGATGGCGAGGTCGTCTGGGGCACCGCCTCGGTCGATGAGAGCGCGATCACCGGCGAGTCGGCACCGGTGATTCGCGAAGCCGGCGGCGATCGCTCGGCGGTGACCGGCGGCACGCGGCTGCTATCAGACACGCTGCACATCCGCATCACCGCCAACCCCGGCGAGGCCTTTCTCGATCGCATGATCGCCATGGTCGAGGGCGCCAAGCGCCAGCGCACACCCAATGAGATCGCGCTGGCGATCCTGCTCGCGGCCCTGACGGTGATCTTCCTCAAGACCACCGCGACGCTGTTGCCGTTCTCGCTCTACAGCGTGGCCGTAGCCGGCCACGGCACGCCGATTACGATCACCGTGCTGGTGGCGCTGCTGGTGTGCCTGATTCCAACCACCATCGGCGGTCTGCTGTCGGCGATCGGCATTGCCGGTATGGACCGCATGATCCAGGCCAACGTGATCGCGACCTCAGGGCGTGCGGTCGAGGCGGCCGGTGACGTCGACGTGCTGCTGCTCGACAAGACCGGCACGATTACGCTCGGCAACCGCCTAGCCTCGCGCTTCATCCCGGCCTCGACGGTCAGTCCCGCAGACCTCGCCGACGCGGCACAGTTGTCATCACTCGCCGATGAGACACCCGAAGGCCGTTCGATCGTCGTACTGGCGAAACAACAGCACGGCATTCGCGGGCGCGATATCCACGCGCTGGGAGCGCAATTCATCCCCTTCAGCGCACAGACGCGCATGAGCGGCGTGGATTTCGAAGGCCGGCGCATCCGCAAGGGCGCGGCCGACGCGATCAGCCAGTGGCTGGCGGAGCAAGGCGGTGTGCTGCCGCCGGAACTGCAGCGCGCGGTGGAAACCGTGTCGCGTCAGGGGGCCACGCCGCTGCTGGTGGCCGATGGCGCGCGCGCGCTGGGCGTCATCGAGCTCAAGGACATCGTCAAAGGCGGCATTCGCGAGCGCTTCGCGGAATTGCGCCGCATGGGCATTCGCACCGTGATGATTACCGGCGATAACAAACTCACCGCCGCGGCGATTGCCGCCGAAGCGGGAGTCGATGACTTTCTTGCCGAGGCCACGCCTGAGGCCAAGCTGAAGCTGATACGTGAGCATCAGCAGCAGGGCCGTCTGGTCGCCATGTGCGGCGATGGCACCAACGATGCGCCCGCTCTGGCCCAGGCCGATGTCGCGGTCGCCATGAACACCGGTACGCAGGCGGCCAAAGAGGCCGGCAACATGGTCGATCTCGACTCCAACCCCACCAAGCTCATCGAGGTGGTCGAGGTCGGCAAGCAGATGCTGATTACGCGCGGCTCGCTGACCACCTTCAGCATCGCCAACGATGTCGCGAAGTATTTCGCCATCATTCCGGCGGCCTTTGCGACCACCTACCCACAGCTCGAAACGCTCAACATCATGCGCCTGGGTCCCAACAGCGCGATTCTCTCGGCCGTAATCTTCAATGCGCTGATCATTATCGCGCTGATTCCGCTGGCGCTGCGCGGCGTGCGTTACCGTCCCGTCGGCGCCGAGGCGCTGCTGCGGCGCAATCTGCTGATCTACGGCCTTGGCGGGATCATCGTGCCGTTCATCGGCATCAAGGTGATCGACATGTTGCTGGTCGCGCTACATCTGGCCTGAAGGGTACTGCCATGTCCAAAATCCTGTTGCCCTCGCTGCTGACCCTGATGGTGTTCAGCGTGCTGACCGGCATCGTCTATCCGTTGGTTGTCACCGGCATCGCCACGCTGTGTTGCGCGCGTGCCGCCGAAGGTTCATTGATTCTGCAAGGCGATCGCCTGGTCGGATCGGCGCTGCTGGGGCAGCCGTTCGATGATCCGAAGTACTTCTGGTCGCGTCCATCGGCCACCACGCCGCAGCCTTACAACGGCGTCTCGTCGACCGGTTCGAATCTGGGGCCGACCAACCCCGCCCAGATCGATGCGGTTAACATGCACCTGGCGGCGCTGCAGCAGGCCGATCCGGCCAACACGCTGCCGGTGCCGGTCGATCTCGTCACCGCCTCCGGCAGCGGCCTGGATCCGCACATCAGCCCCGCAGGCGCTGAATATCAGGTGACGCGCGTCGCCCGCGCGCGCGGTCTCGATCCTGAGCGGCTCCGCGGCCTGATCGCGGCACATACGCAATCGCAGCAGTGGGGAGTGTTCGGCGAGCCTCGCGTCAATGTGCTGGAGCTCAACCTCGCATTGGATGCACTGCGTTGAGTTCGATCGCACGGGCTGGCGCATTACAGTCGCAGCGGCGACGGGTATAGTGATCGCGTACACTCTATTATAGGCGCCGTTGCGCGCGAACTGATCAGGGATGAACGATAACCGGCCCGATCCGGACCTGTTGCTTGCCCAGGTGCGGCAGTCCGAGGCGCGTGCGCATCGCGGGCGCCTGACTATTTTCTTTGGCGCCAACGCCGGCGTCGGCAAGACCTACTCGATGCTCGAGGCGGCGCAGCGGCGGCGTACCGAGGGCGTCGATGTCGTGGTCGGCTATGTCGAGCTGCACGGCCGTGAGGAGACCGAACGACTGCTCGCCGGGCTCGAACAGCTGCCGCCGCTGGTCATGAATTTCGGCACCACGACGCGCCGCGAATTCGATCTCGACGCGGCGCTGGCGCGCAAGCCGCGCCTGCTGCTGGTCGACGAACTCGCCCACACCAACATCAGCGGCGGTGATCCACCGCCGCGGCACGAGAAGCGTTGGCAGGACATCGAGGAACTGCTCGATGCCGGCATCGACGTCTTCACGACCGTCAACGTGCAGCATCTGGAATCCCTGAGCGACGTCGTGTGGCAGATCACCGGCGTGCGCCAGCTCGAGACCCTGCCTGACCGGGTGTTCGACGAGGCCGATGAAGTCAAGCTGGTCGACATTACGCCCGATGACCTGCTGCAGCGGCTGCGCGAAGGTCGCGTCTACGTATCGCAACAGGCGCAGCGCGCGCTCGAGAATTTTTTCCGCAAGGGCAATCTGATCGCGCTGCGCGAACTGGCGCTGCGCAAGACCGCCGATCGCGTCGACCTGGCGATGCGCGATTACCGCCGGGAGAAAGCAGTCCGCGACTCCTGGGCTGCATGCGAGCGCGTGCTGGTGGCGGTGGGCCCGGACGCGCAGGCCGAGCGGCTGGTGCGCGCCGGCAAGCGCACCGCCGACCGCCTCGACGCCGAATGGCTGGTGGTGTTCGTCGAGACGCCGGACCTGCAGCGGCTGTCGGAGCACGAGCGCAATCGCCGCATCGCGATCCTGCGGCTTGCCGAATCGCTGGGAGCCGAGGCCATCACGCTCGGCGGCTCATCGGCTGGCGCCGAGCTGCTGCAATATGCGCGCACCCGCAACGTCACGCGCATCCTGATCGGGACTTCCAATCGCCCGCGCTGGCGGCGCCTGTTCCGACCCTCGACTACCGATTATTTACTCGAAGCCAGCCGCGACATCGATGTGCTGGTGATCGCGCGCAATGTGGTCGCGGATCCGCCGGCCGCCTCTGCGAGCGCTCCGGACAGCGTGCTGTCGGCTGGTTCCGGCAAGCAGGGCTGGCCGCGCTATCTGCTGGCAGTGCTGTCGACGCTGGCCGCTACCGGCGTCAGTTGGGTGTTCTACGGCCTGTATCCAACGCTGGCGCAGGCCAATCTGGTGATGATCTATCTGCTCACCACGGCGCTGGTGGCGGTCTATGGCGGCCGTCGGGCCGCGATCCTGAGCTCCGTGCTCGGCGTCGCCGCCTTTGATTTCATGTTCGTGCCGCCACGCTTCACTTTTGCGGTCAGCGACGTCCAATACTTCATTACCTTCGCAATAATGCTGATCGTCGCGCTGATCATCGGCACGCTCAATGCCAGCGTGCGCCAGCAGGCGCGCATCGCCGGTTATCGCGAGCGGCGCACTGCATTGCTGTACGAGATGAGCCGGCAGCTCGCGATGGCGCGCGGCCGCGACGAAATGGCCGGGGTGGCGGTACGCCATGTGAGTCAGGTATTCACCAGCCGCGCGGTGCTGCTGTTCTGCGACGAGCAGGGTCACGTCGTCTATCCGCGAGCCGGTCTGCTCGACGTGTCGTATGCCGGCGCCGACCTGGGGGTCGCCCAGTGGGTGTTCGATCATCGCAAGCCCGCCGGCATGGGCACCGATACGCTGAGCGGTTCGGCCGGCCTCTATCTGCCGCTCGCCGGCGGCGAACGGGCGTTCGGCGTGCTCGCGTTGCTGCCGGAGAATCCTCGGCGCGTCACCCTACCGGAGCAATTTCGTTTGCTCGAGACGTTCGCAGCCCAGATCGGGCTGGCATTGGAGCGGGCCGATTTTGCAGCCCACGCCCAGGCGGCCGAGGTACGAGCCGAGACCGAAGCGATTCGCAATGCCCTGCTGGCGTCGATCTCGCATGACCTGCGCACGCCGCTGGCCACCATAGCGGGCGGCGCGGCCACGCTCGCCGGTAATCTCGATGCGTTGAGCGATGCCGACCGAGCCGCGCTCGCAAGCTCGGTGAGCGAGGAAGCCACGCGCATGAGCGAGCGCATCACTACGCTGCTCGATCTGGTACGGCTCGAGACCGGCGCCATCCAGCCGCGTTTCGACCTGTACGCGCTCGACGAGCTGGTCGGTTCGGTGCTGCATCGTCTGGAACAGCGGCTGCGCCGCCACCGGGTGCGCATCGAGCTGCCCGACTCATTGCCGCTACTGCGCATCGATGGGCGTCTGATCGAACAGGTGCTCGAGAATCTGCTCGACAACGCCGGTAAATACACCCCCGCCGGCAGCGAGATCCGCATCAGCGCACAAGTGCTGTCGCGCCAGGTCGAAGTCAGCATCGAGGACGACGGACCCGGCCTGGCTGCCGCCGATCCCGAGATTCTGTTCGAGAAGTTCCAGCGTGGGGCGCCGGAAGGCGCCGTCGGCGGCATCGGCCTCGGGCTGGCGATCTGCCGCACGATTCTTGCCCTGCACAAGGGGCGCATATGGGCCGAGAACCGCGCGCCGCACGGCGCCGCGCTCCGCTTTACGCTGCCGTTACCGGCGATCGCGCCGGCCACGGCGGAGCAACGGGTGTCGTCCGAGTTGCTGTCGTCGCGATGACGGTCGCGAGCCGTGCGGTGCTGGTGGTCGAGGACGAGCCGCAGCTGCGTCGCGTGCTGCGCACGCTGCTCGAGCTGGAGAATTTTCGCGTCATCGAAGCCGAGAGCGCGGAACGCGGACTGGCGGAAGCGCGCACGCACAAACCCGATCTGCTGATCGTCGATCTGGGATTGCCCGATCGCGACGGCACCGAGGTGATCACCGGCGTACGCAGCTGGTCGCGGGTGCCGATCATCGTGTTGTCGGCGCGCAGTGACGAGTCGGACAAGGTCGCGGCTCTGGAGGCCGGCGCCGACGACTACATCACCAAGCCGTTCGGAGCCCGTGAGCTCAGCGCCCGGGTGCAGGTCGCGCTGCGCCATACCGCCAGCGCGGGCGCCGCTGGCGCCACGCTTACGATCGGTGTCTGGCAGATCGATCTGAAGGCGCGCAGCGCGCGCGATGAAGGCGGACGCGAGCTGCACCTGACCCCGATCGAATATCGACTGCTCGAGGTGCTGGCGCAGCATATCGGCCTGGTGGTGACTCATCGCGCTCTGCTGCAGCAGGTATGGGGGCCGGGAAGCGCGCAGCAGACGCAGTACCTGCGCGTCTATATGAAGCAGTTGCGCTCGAAGCTTGAACCCGATCCGACGCGGCCGCGCTGGCTGCTCACCGAGACCGGGGTTGGCTATCGATTGGCGCATCGCGAGTAGTTTTGCGCATGCCGCCGCGTGCCGTGTCAGCTGCACCGTGAACTGTTATAGCGACGCCGTCGAGATCGGCGACGGCACCAGCCGAAGACCTATCCATCGCTCGCCCTGTGTTTGAACGTTGGAGTCTCTCGTTTTAGTGGCTGACGTCGGTTTTACCGCAGCCGAGGATTCCGGTCTGCCCGTAATGTTTGACAGCTAGACAGCGGCGCACAATCTTCGCATTTGAAAGTTGCGCACGAATCTCGGGCCCGACCCGGCGCAACCGCACTGGCTACTGACGAAGCGCAAGTGCAAAATGCTTGGTCAAATGGTCAATTCGCAGCGTGCGTCGCAAGATCGTGCGGCATTCGCGGCCGCCATGCTGATACTTGCGGGCGCGGCGTTTTTCTGCCTGCAATTCGCATGGCAGAGCGACGTTCGTCATCTTCTGGTACGCGTAGCGGACGATGCCTCCTATTTCATGACCACGGCGCGGAACATGGCCGCGGGCCGTGGCATGACTTTCGATGGCATTCATCCCACCAACGGCTTTCACCCGCTCTGGCTGCTGTTGCTGGTGCCGCTGTTTCTGCTGCACGGCTCACCCGAGACGATGCTAAGGCTGGTCGTGTTGCTGCAGGGAGCGCTATTGAGCGTCGCGTTCCTGCTGTTGTATCGCACCTACTCACGGCTGTTTTCGGCTCGTACTGCATTGCTGAGCGGAATTCTGTTCATCTTCCTGGTCGCCAGGGCGAGCATAAATGGCATGGAATCTGCGCTGTTCGTCCTAATGCTGGTCGCTCTGTTCGGCTACGGACTGCATATTTCGCAGGCGCCGCCCACCCGGTCTCGCGCGCTGTTGCTCGGAACGATTCTCGGCTTCGTCGTGCTGTCGCGGCTCGACATGATATTCGTGCCGCTGGCGCTGCTTGTCTGCTCCTTGCATTACGTTCTCGATCGGCGCACGCGCCCCACGGCCATGGCGGCAATCGTCATGGCGGGGCTGGGTTGCTGCGCTGTGGTGTTTCCCTATCTGTTATTCAACTACACCCAGTTCGGCTCAGTCGTGCCGATCAGCGGTGCGCTGAAGTCGAGTTTTCCATCGCTTGCTCTCAGCGGTGGCACCCTGGGCGCCATCGGGATCACGCACTATGGATGTGTCGTGCTCGCCATCGGCTGGCTGATGTGGCGATTCATCCGAACGGGCAGTCCGCTGCCGCTGCCGGGCGACGACTACTACACGTTGTCTACAACCGGATTGTCGTGGGCCGTCATTCTCCATTTCCTGTACACCGTGCTATTCATGAGATGGGGCGTGTTCGGCTGGTACTTCGTGCTGTACCGGCTATTCGCCGTGATGTTGGTCGCGGGCGGAATCGATTTAATTTTGAAATCGACTATCGTGGAGCGAACGCCTGCGGTCTATTGGGTGGCGGTGGCGGCCCTGCTTGCAGCCGCTGTGGGCAGGCAGTACACCGCCGACCAATATCCGCTGAATGGGAGCTGGCACGCCGCTGTCTACAACGCGGCAGTGTGGGCGCGCGATCACACGACCGAGAGCGCCGTGTTCGCAATGAGTGATAGCGGCGACTTTGCTTTCTTCAGTTGCCGGCGTGTCATCAATCTCGACGGGCTCGCCAATAATATGGAGTATCAACAAGCAATCGCTGATCGGCACGTGAACCAGTACCTGCAGGCCAATCAGGTGCAATACCTGGTGCAGCACGCAGTGCACGGTCACGACGACGTGGTGCGAGGAAGTTACGATTCACTTGCTCTGAGCTTTTTGAGCCTCAAATTCGGTGCTGTGAGTGACGGCGTTCTGGTGCGCAAGCGGGACGAGGTCTATCGCTCGCCGCCGTACTTCGACGGCGTTGATCGCGTAGTGCTGCTGGTTTGGTGGCTCGGATATGGTACGGGCACGCCGCCATCGACCGCCGTACCGGAAGCCAAGCTCATTGGGGCGGCCGAATGAGGGCCCGGCGCGCTCTCCGCGCCGGCTTGCACAATATGCAGACCATTCGCCGCGTTTTCCCTCTAAACTGCAGCACTGAGGTGGCGGCACCCGCCCCGCAACGCAGGAGCAGACGACATGAGCAAGGGAATTGATCGAAAGAAAGAAACGAAGAAAAAGCCGGCGATGAACCTGATGCAGAAGAGGGCCGCCAAAGCCGAAAAGAAAAAGAATAGATAGTGACCGTTGCGAGGCTGCCTCAACCTTGGGCGAATCATTTCGGCCCAGTCGGACTCGAGCGGGTAGGTGCCGGCACGCCGGCGACCGCCGGTGTCTGATCACGCCTGATGAAAACGCCCAAGGGCCTGCAAGCGCTGGTTGAGGACGGCAAAGTCGATGTGGTTCTCCGCCAGCTTAAGAGCGGCAAGGAAGCGTCGGTCTACGTCGTGGCCTGCGGCGATGAGATTCGCTGCGCCAAGGTCTACAAGGATGCCGAGCACCGTGGCTTCCACAAACTCGCGGCATA
>DATNNU010000005.1:0-2859 GCA_035601675.1 Steroidobacteraceae bacterium
CCGGGTACGATCTTGTCGCACACACCGAGACACAGCGCAGCATCGAACATGTCGTGGGACAGCGCGACAGCGGTGGCCATCGCGATGACGTCACGGCTGAACAGCGACAGTTCCATGCCCGGCAGGCCCTGCGTGACGCCGTCGCACATCGCTGGAACGCCGCCGGCAAATTGAGCGACCGCGCCGGCCTCGCGCGCCGCCATCTTGAGCAGCGCTGGAAAGCGCTCGAGCGGTTGATGCGCCGACAACATGTCATTGTAGGCAGATACGATAGCGATGTTGGGCCATACCAGGGCGCGCAGGACCTCTTTGTCGCCCGGGTTGGCGGCTGCGAAGCCATGAGCAAAATTGGCGCAGCCGAGGCCGCCGCGCGCGGCCCCGCCGCCGCGGGCCGCCTGCATGCGCGCGAGGTAGTCGTGCCGCGTGTGCTGGCTGCGCGTCCGGATGCGCTCGGTCACTTCGGCGACGCCAGCGTGCAGTGGCGCGATCGGAAATTTATGCTGGGTCACTGGTGCGGTACGCGCATATGCTGTGCCGGGAATATAGTACAGACTAGGCTGGATGTGACCATATAAAGGAGTGCGCTTGGCTGCTTCTTCCAAGGATCGTTCCACGCCGGCGAAGCAATTGCCGGACTTCGATCTGGTGCTGTTCGGCGGCACCGGCGATCTGGCAATGCGCAAATTGCTGCCGGCCCTGTTCCGACGCTTCCTGGCGGGGCAATTTCCGGCGCGCGCCCGAATTGTGAGCGTCGCGCGCACCAGCATTGAGCGCGATGATTACCTGGCAAAGGTCGAGGAGAGCAGCAAGAAGTATCTGCCCGCGGGCCTGGATGCGGCGCGCTGGACCACCTTCAGCCGCAGCCTGGACTACATGGGTCTGGACGCGACCAATGCATCGGACTTCCAGAAGCTCGCGGCCAAGCTGGCGAACAATCCGGCGGCGGTGCGGGTGTTCTTCCTGTCGACCGCGCCGGCGCTGTTCGAAGCCATCTGCCGCAATCTCGCCGCCGCGCAGCTGGTCACGCCAGGCGCGCGCGTAGTACTCGAGAAGCCGCTGGGCCAGGATCGCGCCTCGGCCGACCAGATCAATCAGACCGTCGGCGCGATTTTTCCGGAACGCCAGATTTATCGAATCGATCATTATCTTGGCAAGGAAGCGGTGCAGAACCTGCTGGCGCTGCGCTTCGGCAATTCGCTGTTCGAGCCGCTGTGGCGCCGCGGCCGGATTCGTCACGTGCAGATCACCGTGGCCGAAGAACTCGGCGTCGAGGGGCGCGGAGCGTTCTACGACCAGACCGGCGCACTGCGCGACATGGTGCAGAACCACCTGCTGCAGTTGCTGTGCATCATGGCGATGGAGCCGCCAGTTTCGAATCATCCCGACGCGGTGCGCGACGAGAAGCTCAAGGTGCTGCGCGCGCTGAAGCCGCTCGAGGGCCCGGACGTCGATGCCAATGTCGTGCGCGGCCAGTACCGCGCCGGCGCGGCCGCCGGCCTGCCGGTGGTGGGATATCTTGAAGAGACCGGTATTGCGCCTGACAGCACCACCGAGACCTATGTCGCGATCAAGGCGCACATCGATACCTGGCGCTGGGCCGGCGTGCCGTTCTACCTGCGCACCGGCAAGCGGCTGCTTGAGCAGATGGCCGACATCGTGATCAACTTCGAGGACGTGCCGCATTCGATCTTCGAGCGCGCGCCTTCCGCGACCGCGAACCGGCTGGTGATCTCGCTGCAGCCGCGCGATTCAATCACGCTCACCATTCTGGCGAAGAATCCCGGCGAGACCATGCGCCTGCGCCCGGTGGACCTGCGGCTCGACATGGCCGAGAGCGCCAAGGCGCCACAGCTGGATGCCTATGAGCGGCTGCTGACCGACGTCATCAAGGGCAATCTGACGCTGTTCATGCGCCGTGATGAACTCGATGCGGCATGGCGCTGGATCGATCCAATCCGCGAGGTCTGGATGCAATCCGACGAGCGCCCCAAGAGTTATACCGCCGGCAGCTGGGGTCCCGCGGCCGCCAGCTCGCTGATCGGACGGGACGGCTATGCCTGGCACGGCGAGATTTGATACACGCCTGCGTCGATACCCGGACACCGCGGCGCTGACCGAGGCGCTGGCGGCTCAGATCGTCACGGCGCTCGAAGATGCATTGCGCGCCGGCCGCAGCGCCAGCCTGGTGGTGTCGGGCGGCCGCTCACCGCTCGCCCTGTGCGATACGCTCTCCAGCGCGGTGCTCGATTGGCGCCGCGTCTGGATCACGCTGACCGATGAGCGCTGGGTCGAGACCACAAGCAGCGACAGCAACGAGCATCTGCTACGCGAGCACCTGCTGCGCAACGCGGCCGCGCAAGCCAATTTTGTCGGCATGAAGAATGACGCGGCGCAGCCGGGCGACGGCGCCGCTGCGAGCTGGTCGGCGATCGCGCCGCTACCGCGGCCGTTCGACTATGTGCTGCTCGGCATGGGCGACGACGGCCACACCGCCTCGTTGTTTCCGGATTCGCCCGGGATTGCGGACGCGATCGATCCGCTGCAGCCGCCGGGTTGTGTCGGCATGAGCGCGCCGCTGGCGCCGCGCGCACGCATGAGTCTGAATCTGAGCGCGCTGCTCGACTCGCGTCGCATTGGACTGCTGATCATCGGCAGCGGCAAGTGGGCCGCGTATGAGCGTGCGGTCGCGAGCGGGCCGGTGGCCGATATGCCGGTGCGCGCGCTGTTGCGGCAACAGCAGGTACCGGTGTCGGTGTACTGGGCGCCCTGAGGCGCTTTCTAGGCGGCACGGCACGCGGCTGCATCGAGCGCGCGGCGATGTAGTGCGCAAGGCGAAGCTGCTGCGCCTGGGTGGCCATC
>DATNNU010000006.1:0-3461 GCA_035601675.1 Steroidobacteraceae bacterium
GCGGCACCAGCTGGCCATCCTCGAATGGATAGCTGGCCGGAGGCGACCACGGGTCGCGCACCAGAGTGATCTGGTCCTGGTTGCGCGGCAGGCGGTAGAAATCGGCGCCGTGCTCGGAGGCAAAACCCTGCAGGCGCGGCAGAATCCCCTCGGCTTCGAAGATCTCGGCGTACAACTCGATGCCGGCGTGGGCCGAAAAGATGCCCGCGCAGCCGCAGGCGGACTCCTTGGCCGCACGCGCGTGCGGGGCGCTGTCGGTGCCCAGGAAGAATCGCGCATCGCCGCCGGCGAGCGCCTCGAGCAGGGCGCGCCGATCGGCTTCGGTCTTGAGCAACGGCAGGCAGTAGAGGTGCGGGCGCAGACCGCCAGCGAACAGCGCGTTACGATTGTGCAGCAGATGCTGCGGCGTGATGGTCGCTGCGACCCCGCGCCGTGCGGCGCGCACGAAGTCGACCGCGGCGCGCGTGGTCACATGCTCGAACACGATACGCAGCCCCGGCCAGCGCTCGGCCAGTGGCGCCAACACCCGGTCGATGAATCGGGACTCGCGGTCGAACACATCGACCTCGGCGTCAGTGACTTCGCCGTGCACCAGCAGCGGCAGGTCGAGCGACGTCATCGCAGCCAGCGCCTGCTCGATGCGTGCGATGTCGGTGACGCCGGCTTCGGCATGCGTGGTGGCGCCTGCCGGATAGAGCTTGCAGCCGAAGATCGCGCCGCTGGCATGTGCACGCTCGATTTCGGCGCTGCTGGTGTGATCCGTGAGGTACAGCGTCATCAGGGGTTGAAACCTGGCGCCCGCCGGCACAGCCGCCAGGATGCGTTCGCGATAGGCGAGGGCCTGCGCCGCCGTGGTGATCGGTGGCTTGAGATTGGGCATCACGATGGCGCGCGCAAAGCGCACCGCGGTGAACGGCAGCACGGCCCGCAGCGCGGCGCCGTCGCGCAGATGCAGATGCCAGTCATCGGGCCGGCGCAGCCGCAGTTGCTCGGTCATGGCGCCGCCGCTGGTGTACCGCGCGAGGACTTCACGCGTTCGTGCAGCTTCTGCGACAGCAGCAGCTCGAGCGTGAATCGCACGCCGAAGCCGGTGATCTCCGTGCCGACGTGGGCCAGGCCGCCGCGGCGCGTGGCCGACGACAGGTCGACATGGACCCAGGGATTGTCGTCGCCGATGAAGCGCTTCAGAAAACGCGCCGCGAGGATGTGATCGCCTTTGCCGTCGGCACCGCATTGCATGATGTCGGCGATCGGGCTGTCCAGATCAGTGTCGAAGTCCTCGTCGAGCGGAAAATTCCACACGCGTTCGCCGCTGCTGGCGCCGGCGGCGACCAGGGCGCCGGCAAGCTGCGCGCGATTGGTAAACACGCCGCTGTAGCGCTCGGTCAGCGCATACACGCAGGCGCCGGTGAGTGTTGCAAAATCGATGGTCAGGCGCGGGTGCGTGCGCGCGGTCAGTGCCAGGGTGTCGGCCAGCACCATGCGGCCTTCGGCGTCGCTGTGAATCACCTGGATCGTGGTGCCGTTGCTGGCCCGCACCACTTCCTGGGGCCGATAGGCGGTCGGGCCGATGTTGTTCTCGCTGATGGCGAGCCACGCATCGACATCCAGCGGTGCCCGCAGCTCCGCCAGGGCGACCAGGGTGGCCACGGCCACCGCGCTGCCGGCCATGTCGGTGTGCATGTCGAGCATCGAGCGATGGGTCTTGAGGTTGACACCGCCGGTGTCGAACAGGATGCCCTTGCCCACGAGCGCGATGTCGGGCGAGCGGGCACCCCGCCGGCGGCCCGATTTGCCGCCGCGCCAGCGCAGATGGGCGATGCCGGCGGTGCGGGCGGCGTTGCCGCGCGTCACGGCCAGAAAGGCACCGGCGCCCAGACGCTGCAGTTGCGCTTGCGAGTACCAGCGCAGGCGCAGGCGATGGCGGTGTGACAGCTCGCGCAGCAGGCGCCGGTAGGCGCCGGCATCGAGTTTATTGGGTGGCATCGCGGTCAGTGCGCGCACCAGGTTACCGGCGCGTGCGCTGGCCGCGATACGATCGACATCCAGCCTCGGCGCGGCATACAGTTCGATCGCGCCCAGGCGCCAGGGATGGCCGCGCCGGCTGCGAAACACCGGCAATGCGAAGCTCTCGGTCCAGGCCGCGGTCAGCAGCGCTTCATACCAGAGTGCCGCGTCGGTCACGGCGGCGTTGACGAGGATCCCGACCCGGCCCGGTTTGCGCGCGGCGAGTTCGCGCAGCAGGCGGCCGGCGAGGCTCAGGCGCTCGAAGCTGCTGGCGCCGGCTTTGACATACGCCAGCTGCGCCAAGGTCTGACGCGCATTGGCCAGCGTGGTGCTGCGCGAGGTGAGGGCAGCGGGCTTGTCGCGCCGCTGCAGTGCCTGCCAGCGGCCGGGCTCGGGCAGGCGCCGCAGGAATGCAGCGTCATTGGGCACGGTCAGTACCACCAGTGCGTCGAGGGCGGCGGCCCGGTGCCCATCGGGCAGCGTTCGGCGCCGTCGCAGCACCGCCAAGGTGCAGTCGGGCAGCGCCACTTCAGACGGTCTCCATTGACCGCCGCGATTGCTTGACCATGCTAATTAAAACTCGGATCATGCCGGCCGCCCAAGGCGGGGCCGGTGCGCCTGCGCGATCCTAACACAGCGTCGCGGGAAGCTTTTTTTCGCCACCGTACCCGGTTCTGAAAAGCACTAGAATTGTATCCATGAACGACGTGACACCTTCCCGGGACGTGACACCGTCCAAGGATCCGGACCCGGTAGAAACGCGGGAATGGCTGGAATCGATCGATTCGGTGCTGCGTGCCGAGGGGCCAGAGCGCGCGCACTTCCTGATCGAACAGTTGATCGACCGCGCCCGCCGCTCCGGCGCCTATCTGCCGTATCGGCCCAATACCGCCTACGTCAATACGATTTCGGTCGGCCAGCAGCCGGAGTACCCGGGCGATCGTGCGCTCGAGCGGCGCATCGAAGCGTTCATCCGCTGGAACGCGATCGCGATGGTGGTGCAGGCCAATCGCAAGTCAGCGGAGTACGGCGGGCACCTGGCCAGTTATGCGTCGTCGGCGACGCTGTATGAGGTCGGGTTCAATCATTTCTGGCGTGCCCCGGGCGACAAGCATCCTGGCGATCTGGTGTACATGCAGGGGCATTCTTCGCCCGGCGTCTACGCGCGCGCTTACCTCGAAGGTCGGCTGAGCGACGATCAACTGGCCCACTTTCGCCAGGAGGTCGGTGGACGGGGCTTGAGCTCCTATCCGCACCCATGGCTGATGCCGGACTTCTGGCAGTTCCCGACGGTATCGATGGGCCTGGGTCCGATGATGGCGATCTACCAGGCGCGCTTCATTCGATATCTTGAGAACCGCGGCCTGGTGGCACCCTCGGATCGCAAGGTGTGGGCATTTTGCGGCGATGGCGAGATGGATGAACCGGAATCGATGGGCGCGCTGACGATGCCG
>DATNNU010000007.1:0-3470 GCA_035601675.1 Steroidobacteraceae bacterium
GATCGCGCGCGCTCGGTATCGTGCGTGTGGCCATGATCCCCGGAATCGCACAGGAAAACGACGACAGCAGCGGTATGAACGATCGGCCGGACAGGCCAACCCCGCCCATCAGCCGATCGAGCAGGAATGCGGCGCGCGGCAGATAGCCGCTGTCCTCGAGCAGCAGGATAAAGAAGAACAGGATCAGGATCTGCGGCAGGAACACCAGCACGCTGCCGGCGCCGGCGATCACGCCGCCGACGATCAGGCTGCGCAACGGCCCGGCTGCCATCACCTGCTGCACCGCCTGACCCAGGGCATGCATGCCGGCATTGATCCAGGCGACCGGAGCCTGCGCCCAGCTGAATACCGCCTGGAACACCAGAAACAGCAGCAGCGCCAGCAGCACCGGTCCGGCGATCGGATTCATGACGATCGCATCCAGCCGCGCGAGCGCCCGATCGCGCAGCGGCTCGACATAGCCGGCAACCGTCAGCATCTGGCGCGCCTGCCGCTGCGTGGCTGCGAGCTGCTCATCGGTTTCGGCCGCCAGCGTGAAGGCTGCCCGGGCAGGCGCGACTTGCAGCGTATCGAGCGCTGCCAGCAACGCGGCTTCCCCTCCCGGGCGTACCGCGACGGTCTGCACCACCGGCACTCCGAGCTCGCGCGCCAGGGCTGCGCAATCGAGCCGGAAGCCGCGGCGCTGCGCCAGGTCGCTCATGTTGAGCGCTACGATCATCGGAATCGACAGCCGGGTGAGCTCGAGCGCCAATCGCAGCGACAAGCGCAGGTTGGTCGCATCCAGCACGCAGATGATCATCTCCGGCGGCGTCTCGCCCCGCAGCCGGCCGGTCACGACATCGCGGGTGATCGCCTCATCGAGCGTCGTCGGTACCAGGCTGTAGGCGCCGGGCAGATCGATCACGCGGTAGAGAAAATCGCGGCGCGCGCCGACAAACGCGCCTTCCTTGCGCTCGACCGTGACACCAGGATAGTTCGCGACTTTCTGGCGGCTGCCGGTCAGACGATTGAACAGTGCGGTCTTGCCGCAGTTCGGAGCCCCCACCAGCGCAACCCGGCGGGTCAGGATGTGGGGAGTCTCACGGGTCACGGCTGCTCGAGCTTTACCATGACGGCCTGAGCTTCGCGCCGGCGCAGCGCGAACATCGACGTGCCGATGCGCACCGCGATCGGATCGCCGCCGGGACGCACCTCTTCGATGACTTCGATGCGCTCGCCCGGAACAAAGCCGAGTTCCATCAGCCGCCGCACGGTGCTCGAACTGGCGACGGCGCTGACCACGCCGCGGGCGCCCTTGTGCAGCTGCGCCAGAGAGCAAATCACGTCGGTGTCAGGCTCGTTTGCCAGCGCAGCCTGATGCCAGGCTCGACACGAATCCATGCGGCGGACCTCACGGCTTTCCTAAAGACAAATGCGAATTAGTCGCAATTGCATCTAAGCATAGCGCAGCGCTTTCCGGGGCGCCACTTCGGAGGTCCAAAGACGCTAAATCAGTGGCTTAGCTGCGCCGCGCGCTACCAAAGCGCCGTGCCAGCCAATGGTCGACCGAGTAGCTGCCGGCACCGCGGCACAGCAATACCAGCAGCATCGCGGCCCACTGAATGTGAGTCGGCCAGGCCTGCGGATAGACAAACACTTCGATGGCGGTCGTCATGCCGAGCAGCACCAGCGCCGCCGCACGCGTCAGCAACCCAAGCACCAGCAGCACCGGCATGGTCAGCTCGATCCCCGCGCCCAGATGCGCCGCGAAGTCCGGCGGCAGCAGCGGTAGCTTGTACTCGTCTTCGAACAGCTGCAGCGTCGCATCCCAGTTCGCAAGCTTGGTGGTACCGGAATTCCAGAATACCGTGGCCACCGCCAAGCGCAGCGGCAGCGCCAGCAGGCTGTAGGGCACGCGCTCGAGCCAGCCAATGACCCGTCCGATCGCGCCGATGATGCCGGAGTTGCCGCTGGCAGCCGAAAAAACTGAGCTGTTCATTAGCGCGTGGCTCCTGCCGGTGGCGCGGCCGAGTCGAAATCGATGAATCGTCCCAAGGACAGATGCTCGGCGAGCCAGGCGCTGGTATCGCCATCCGCCCGATCGTCGAGCATCGCATATAAAGGCTCGCCGGCGCACAGCCGCGCGCTGAACTCCCAGCGCGCGGCGTTCAAGCGCCGCACCTGCACGCCGCCGGCATCGCGCTCGATCAGCAGATGCACCGGGCCGCCGGCCAGATCGATCGCTGCCATCGCGGCGGAGTTCTGATCCAGCACCGCGCGCCAGATCGCATCGGCGGGGAAGTCGAGCCGTAGCAGACTTAAACCGGGGTGCGCGGTAAAACTCACGCGCGACAAGGCCGACTCATCCAATGTCGCCAGCCGTGCGAGCTCCAGGCTCGGCGCATCATCGGCATGCAGGGCACGGTTCACCGCCCATTCGAGCTGCGCGACATCGGCCAGATAGGCCAGCGCCGCCGCCGGCGCAAATGCGCTCAGAAAAGCGGGAAAGTCGCCGCCGTAGTCATTCAGATAGGCGCTTGCCGGCGGATGAACCCGAATAAACTCGCGCGCACCGCCCTCGAAAAATTCTGCGCCCACCAGGCGCTGCACCGCGGGGTACGACAGCCGCAGCGCGTTGACCAGGGTGCTCAAGCAGGTGTTGCGGTAGATCGCCAGACGCAGCGCGCTGTGCTCGTCCGGCGGCATCGCGTCGCCAAACAGTTGCGCGCGCAGGGTCTGCTGCAGCTCAAGCAGCGCAGGCATGGTTCGCTTCCGCGGCGCTGTGCAGCAGCGCCGTCGCCTGCGCCGCTTCATCGAGCAGCAGTTCGAACGCCGGAATATCGCTGTCCCATTCGATCAGCGTCGGCCGATTGCCAAAACGGCGCAGCGCCTGCGCGTACAGCGCCCACACCTCGGCGGCGACGCGCGCGCCGTGATTGTCGATACGTATCACGCTGCCGTCCTCCAGCGTGCGCACCGCATGGCCGGCCAGATGAATTTCCCCGACCGCAGTGGCGGGCAGCGCCTGCAAATAGACTTGCGGATCCCAGCCGTGGTTGCAGGCACTGACGTAGATGTTGTTGACGTCGCACAGGATGCCGCAGCCGGTGCGTTGCGCGACCGCGCTTATGAATTCCCATTCGGGAATTGTCGAGTGCCGGAACTGCAGGTAGGTCGCGGGATTTTCGATCAGGATGCGCCGCTGCAGCGCCGTCTGCGTCTGCTCGACGTGACGGCACACCACATCGAGCGCCTCTTCGGTCATCGGCAGCGGCAGCAGATCGGCCAGATACTGACCGCCGACGACGCTCCACGACAGATGCTCGGACACCAGACCCGGCTCGGTGCGGCGCACCAGTTCGGCGATGCGGCGCAGGTGCTCTGCATCGAGCTCCTCGGCGCTGCCCAGCGACAGGCCGACGCCATGCAGCGACAGCGGATAGTCGCGTCGCACACTGGCAAGCACTCGCCGCGCCGCACCGCCGCCAAAA
>DATNNU010000008.1:0-7115 GCA_035601675.1 Steroidobacteraceae bacterium
AAACTCATCGATGAACCGTTGATGAAGCGCAGACGCACGCGCTCGCCGCGGTTGAACACTGCGGTCCAGTTGCCGCTCGGCGTGCTGCCGTTCATCAGGTAGGTATAAGTGGCGCCGGAGACATCGAGCAGATCGGTCCGATCCATGCGCATGCGCGCCCACATGGCCCAATCTGCGCCGGCCTTGCGAGCGCCCTGGCGCGCGACGTCGGCGTACAAATCGCCTGCCGTTCGCTGCTGATAGTTGAAGTAATCGCTCTGGCGCTTGAGCGTGGCGTAGATGTGTTCGGGATTGACATCGCTCCAGTCGGACAGGATCACGGTGTAGTCACGTTGGCAGCGATGGCGCTCGCCGCCGCGCGGCTCGATCACGATCGGCCCGTACAGCCCGGTCTGCTCCTGGAAGCGCGAATGCGAGTGGTACCAGTAGGTGCCGTGCTGATTGATCGCGAAGCGGTAGACGAAGGTTTCGCCGGGCGCAATCCCGGGGAAACTCAAGCCGGGCACGCCGTCCATGTCCGCCGGGACGATCATCCCGTGCCAGTGAATCGAGCTGCGCACCGGCAATCGATTGGTGACCCGCAGCGTTACCGTGTCGCCTTCACGCCAGCGCAGCAACGGCGCCGGCAGCTGGCCGTTCACCGCCGTCGCCATGCGCGCAGCGCCGGTATAGTTCACGGCCAGTTCATCGATCGACAGATCGAACTGCGAGCCGGACAGCACCTTGGGTAACGCTGCGTGCGCGCGGCCGAACAGGCCGCCGGCGCCGAGCAGCAGTGTCCCGCCCGCGATCCCCTGCACAAAACGCCGCCGACACAGGCGCGACGGCTGCGCGTCACGGGCGTCTAGGGTCCGCATGTCAAGCGGGCTTGTTGCCCTTCGCCGTCGCCGGTTTGTCATTGCGCGGCACCAGCTTGCCGCTGATCTCAGCGCCCAGCGCCATCTCGATGACGCCGTAGTGCACATTGCCGCGCACCCGGGCTTTGCCGCCCAGTACAACCCGATCCCGGCCGATGATATCGCCGTTGACCCGGCCGTTGAGGACCACGTGCGGCGCCTCGACCGAGCCTTCGACCACACCGTGCTCGCTGACCCAGAGCGAGGCCTCGGATCCTGCGGTCGCGCGTACGCTGCCGGTGATGCGGCCGTCCACGTGCAGGCCGCCGGCGAACTCGACATCGCCCTGCACGCTGGCGCTCCTGCCGATCAGCGTATCGATGCGGCCCACCGATTCCTTGTCCCGCCGCTTGAACATGCTCATCTCCGCTACGCGCGCTTCAGCTTGGATCCACGGTCCAGACGAACGTTCGCCGGTAGGGCGTCATGCCCTTGCGCTCGGGTCTGACCTCGATCGTGACGCGATCCGGTTTGAAATCAGCCGGCAGTGTAACCGGCTGATCTACGCCGGTGGTGTAACGAAAATTGAATCCCAGCTCGTTCTTGCCGCCGGTCAGCGACGCCAGGTCGGCGCTGGCCGGGCCGCCATCGCGCGTGCCGTCGACCGTGATACCGAGCGCGCCGCTGACCGGCTCGCCGGGCCGCTGCAACCGGCTCAGGCTGAATCGCAATGCGAATTTCAGCGTGCCCGGCAGCGGCGCGATGTGAAACTGCTGCACCCCGACGATCACCGTTTCCTGCTGGCCGGGCTGCGCCAGCACGCCGCGATAGAACTCGACATCCTGCTGCTGCGTTTCGACCTGCGCCTGCAACTCACCGATCGTGCGCGCCAGTTCCGAGCGCTCGCGCACTTCGGCCACGCGCCCTTCCTCGGCCGCCGCCAGCTGTATCCGGGTCTCGCGCTCGCTCTGCTGCAGGTGGCCGATTTGCACCTGCAAGCCGTCACGCTCGGCCGCCGCCTGCATGGCGTCGTAGCCGGCCTTGTAGCGCCCGAGCTCGAATGCGACATAGAGCGCCAGGCCGCAAAGCAGCATCAGGATCGCCAGCATGACCCAACGCCGCGCGGGCGCGTAGGTGCGGACGACCAGTCTGCCCGGGATTTCCATCGGCCTCACCAGAGTTCTAAAGCGCCGTCGGCGCCGCGGGCGTCAGCGTTTCGGGGCGTTTGCGCCACCACGCCGGATAGGGCGGGGGGCCGCCGGGAAAGGCCAGCGGACCGAGCTCGTGCAGGGCGCGCGTATACACCGCGCGCTTGAAGTAGATGACTTCGCGTATCGGCTGCCAGTAGTCCACCCAGCGCCAGCGGTCGAATTCAGGCTGCGGCGTTACGTCGAAGCGGAAGCGGGTTTCGGGGTGCCGCAGCCGCAGCAGGAACCAGCGCTGTTTCTGCCCAAGACATAACGGCTGCACATTGTGACGCACGTATCGCGACGGCAGCCGATAGCGCAGCCAGTGACGCGTACGGCCGACGATCTGCACGTCGCCGGCAGCCAGCCCGATCTCCTCCATCAGCTCGCGAAACAGCGATTCCTCGTCGGATTCCCCGCTGCGCATGCCGCCCTGGGGGAACTGCCAGCCACGTCCGCCGGCGCGACGCGCAATGAACAGCTTGCCGTCCCCGGACATCAGCATCATGCCCACGTTGGCGCGGAACCCATCGCGATCGATCAGGTCGCTCATGGAACACTTGTACCCCGGCGCGGCAGGGCGCTCAAGCCACGAACCGGGTGGATGCGACGTGCATCCGGTACGCTTAGGCCATGATGCGAACCCAGTACTGGTGGGGTCTGGCCGGGCTGGCGGTACTGGCCGCGGCCACGTTTTGCGCCGCGTTGCTGGTCGGCTCGGCCGGCCTGTCAAGCGCCGGGGCGGTCCGCGCCTTGTTCGGCGGCGGCGACGAGTTCAGCCGCCTCATCGTGCAGACGGTACGGCTGCCGCGCGCCATTGCAGGCTTTGCGGTCGGCAGCCTGCTGGCGCTCGCGGGGGTGCTGTTGCAGGCTTTATTTCGTAATCCGCTGGCCGACCCGCTGGTGCTGGGCGTCTCCGGCGGCGCGGCCATCGGTGCCCTGATCGGCATGCTGGCCGGGGCGGGCTTTGCGGTCATGCACTCCTATGCGACCGCCGGCGGCACGCTGGTCGCACTGGCCGTGCTGCTGTTGGCCCGGGGCGGCGGCGCCACGCGGCTGTTGCTGTGCGGCGTCGTGTTCGCCAGCGCCTGCGGGGCGGTGCTCACGGTGCTGCTGACGCTGGCCGATAACGGCCAGCTGCGCGGCATGGTGTTCTGGCTGGCCGGCGATCTGAGCTGGACGCAGCGCCCGGCGCTGCTGCTGCTGGCCACCGCTGTCACCCTGATCGGGGCGTTTCTGGGCGGCCGCTGGCTCAACGTGCTCGGCTCCGGCGAGCTGCGCAGTGCCACCGTCGGCATTCCGGCCGGGGCTGCGCGCCTGGCGATCTTCGCAGTCAGCGCCGCGCTGACCTCGGTCGCCGTCATCGGCGGCGGGATGATCGGCTTTGTTGGCCTGATCGCCCCGCACCTGGTGCGCCTGGGGCTCAACACCAGCGATCACCGCGTGGTCGCCCCGGCGGCCGCGCTGGCCGGGGGCACCCTGCTGTGCCTGGCCGACCTGATCGGCCGCACGGTAGCAGAGCCGCGCGAGCTGCCGGTCGGCGCGGTGATGGCGCTGATCGGCGCCCCGGTATTCATCGTGCTGCTGCGTCGGCAGACGCGCTAAGCACTGAGCGCGGTGCGCGGGCGGCGCTATACGCGGCGCGCGGCGGTCTCGCGGCGCCCCTTTACATATTCATATCCCTGACGCATCAGCGCCGTGAACCGGGCCTGATCACCCGAGAACACCGCGCTGCGCACCGCTTCCACCGCGCGCGCCAGTGCATCGAGCGATTCGGCGCCGAAGTCATTGAGGCGCTGGATTTCGTAATACAGCTCCGGGCTCTCCGCCGCCACATCGCTGGCAATGTCGAACTGCGCATCAAAGGTGGTACTCGAGAGCTGCACCAGCCGCGGCGCGGCCTCGCCGCTTTCCGCAAGCGCAGTAAAGAAAGCGATATTGAGCGCGTGCGACAGGCCGAGCACGTAGGCGATCAGCCGATCGTGCTCATCGAGCCCCATGACCACCTGTTCGGCCATGGTCGGCGCAAACAGTGCGCGCGCCTGTGCCAGCGCCTCGGCGCTGCCCAGGTCGATGAAGATCACGTGCCGCCCCGACAGCAGTTCGGTGTCGGGACCGAACATCGGATGCAGCGAGGTGACCGCGACATCGGCGGTGCGCAGCGCTTCCAGCCCGGCGCGCAGCGGTGATTTCAGCGATCCCAGATCGAACACCACGCCGTGCGGCTTGAGCTGTGCGAGCTGCTGCAGGATGGTATTGGTCGCGCCCAGCGGCGCGGCCACCACGATGAAATCGTGCGTCAGATCAGACTGGCGCCAGTCGGCAATGGATTTCACCCCGGCCGCAATGGCTTTGGGATCCGCGACCTCGACATCGAAGCCCTGGGAGGTCAGGAACGAGGTGAACCAGGCGCCCATCTTGCCGGCGCCGCCGATCACCAGTGCGCGCCGGCCGCTGCCGCTGCCGTGCGCCGCGACGCTGGCCTGTTCCTGGGTGGTGAGCGAGGAGCGGATCAGCAGCCGGATCACGGTCTCGGCCACATCGGGCGAAACCCCGATCGACTCGGCATGGCTGCGCGCCCCGACGATCACGTCGCGTTCGCGCGCATAGTCGCGCGTCGGATAGCCGGTGGCGCGTTTCACGCGTGCGATCTCGCGGCTGGTGGCCTGCCGCTCGGCGATAGTTTGCAGCAGTCGTCGATCCAGCGCATCGAGATGCCGGCGTAGTTCATCGAGAGTCATTGCAGCAGTCCTGTCGAATGCGGAGGGCCTTTGTATAGGCAGACCTTGTAGGCCGCAAGTCGAACCCGAACGGCGATCTGAGCCGATGCACGTCGGCCGCGGCCCGGCTACCATTCACCGATGGCGCTACATAAAGAACATCTGCCGGATCCGCTGCCGGCCGAACCACTGACGCTGGTCGCGGAGTGGCTGGCGCAGGCCACGCGCTCCAATGTGCCCAATCCGAATGCGATGGTGCTGGCCACCGTCGACGCGCAGGGCGCGCCCTCGGCGCGCGTCGTGCTGTGCAAGGAAATCCGGCCCGACGCCGGTTACATCACTTTTTATACCAACTACCTGTCGCGCAAGGGCGCGGAGCTGCGCGCCAACGCGCGCGCCGCGGTGGTCATGTACTGGGACGTGCTGCGCCGGCAGGTGCGACTCGAAGGCCGGGTGACGCTGACCACGGCGGCTGAAAGCGACGCTTATTTCGCCTCGCGCGCCTGGCAAAGCCGCATCGGCGCCTGGGCCAGCGAGCAGAGCGCTCCGATCGCCTCACGCGCCGAACTCGCACGCGCCACCGACGCCGCGGCGCATCGCTTCGGCACACCAACGCCAACCGCCAGCGACGATGTCGCGCCAGATCCGGGTATCGCCATTCCTCGGCCGCCGCACTGGGGCGGCTATCATCTGTGGGTGCAGGCGGTGGAGCTGTGGGTCGAAGGTGCAGCGCGTTTGCACGATCGGGCGCGCTGGACCTGCACGCTCGAGCCCGAGGGCGGCGGCTTCAGGGCCGGCCGCTGGAGCGCGACACGCTTGCAGCCTTAGACAGCCCGAGGAACACCCCATCATCGACCCGCCCCTGGAACCACTGACCGTCACTGGCCTGTCGATCGTCGCCGGTGAACGCACGCTGCTGCAGAACCTTTCGCTGGGCGTGCGCCACGGCGAATTCCTGGCGATCCTGGGTCGCAACGGCAGCGGCAAGACGCTCACGCTGCACGCGCTCGCGGGACTCAACGCCGCGCATCGCGGCCGCGTGCTGCTCGATGGCGAGGACCTGCGTAGCATGCCGCGCCGCCGGATCGCACGCCGCCTGGGGTTGCTGCTGCAGGATCGCGAAGAGTCGTTGGCGCTGAGCGCGCTGGAATCGGCGCTGATCGGGCGTCATCCGCATCTGAAATTCTGGCAACGCGAAGACGCGCAGGATATGGCGATCGCGCGGGCGGCGCTGCGGCGTGTCGGCCTCGCCGATTTCTCACGCCGCTCGGTCGCGACGCTTTCGGGCGGCGAGCAGCGCCGCGCGGCGATGGCGGCGCTGCTGACCCAGCAGCCGCAGATCTACCTGCTCGATGAACCGACCAATCATCTCGATCCGCACCATCAGATCGAAGTGCTGGAGGTATTTCGCGAGCTGTGCCGCGAAGGCGCCAGCGTGGTCGCGACACTGCACGATCCGACGCTCGCCGAGCGCTACGCCGACCGTGCGCTGTTGCTCTATGGTGACGGCCGCTATCGTCTGGGACCGGTAGCGGAAGTGCTCACGGCCGAAGAGCTCTCGGCTCTGTACCTGACGCCGATCTGCGCCATCGGCGCGCCGCCGCGGCGCGCCTTCATCGCTGCATAGCCGCCAGCATCGGCGCGTGCAGTGTGCCGTTGGTTGCCAGGATGCTGGTACTCGTCAGGTCGATCTCGCGTCCCGCCAGATCGCTGACCTTGCCGCCGGCCTCGCGGACGATCACGCTCAGCGCCGCGATGTCGAGAATATTGATGTCCGACTCGAACACCGCGTCGAGCGCACCACGGGCGAGCAAATGGTAATGCAAGAAATCGCCGTAGCCGCGTAGCCGGCTGACCCGGCCCACCAGTGCCCCGAAGCGCGCCCAGTCCGCGCTCGATGCCGCCAGTGATTTGAGATTTCCGATCGACAGAAAGGCGGCGTCCAGCTCGCCGACGGAACTTACATGCAGCGGCTCGCCATCCAGGAACGCCCCGGCGCCCTGCTCGGCCCATGCCATCTCGCCGTACGCCGAGGCGCACGAGACCCCGAGCACCAACCGCCCGGCGCGCATCAGCGCGATCTGAGTCGAGAAGAACGGGCACTCGCGCACGAACGACTTGGTGCCATCGATCGGATCGACCAGCCAGATGCTCTCGGCATCCATGGCGTGCCGGCCGGTCTCCTCGCCGTGGAAACCGTAGCTGGGAAAGCGTGCGCTCAGCAGCGCGCGAACGGCCTGCTCGGCGCGTACATCGGCCTCGGTGACTGGCGACTTGTCGGCCTTGATCCTGACCTCAAGATTGCGCCGGTAGAAGCCCTGGATGACTTCGGCGGCGGCGTGCGCGGCGTCGAGCGCCGCCTGCAGTTCTTT
>DATNNU010000009.1:0-4969 GCA_035601675.1 Steroidobacteraceae bacterium
CGGCAGCGTCGCAGCGTAGCCCGGTGTTCCGCACTTTCCACATGGTCGTGATCCAGATCGCGCTGATCGATGTCGTGTTCTCGCTCGACTCGGTATTCACGGCGGTCGGCCTGGCGCGGCCGGATCAGCTACCGATCATGGTGGCGGCCATCATGGTCTCGATCCTGGTCATGATGTGGTTGTCGGGCCCGATCGCAGCCTTCGTCGCGCGCCATCCGAGCATGAAGGTGCTGGCGCTGTCGTTTCTGGTGCTGATTGGCGCGGCGCTGGTGGGCGAGTCGTTGGAGTTCGAGACGCCGAAGGGCTATCTGTATTTTGCGATGGCGTTCTCGGTCGCGGTCGAACTGGTGAACATCCGGCTACGGCGGCTGCTCAGCGGGCGGGCGCACTAGAACGCGCACCTGGCGTATCAGTTTGACGGGTCCGGCGGCCGACCGGCGCGCAGCCGGCTGTGCTTGTGGCCGTAGAAGAAATAGAGCGCAAAACCGATCAGGCTCCAGAGCAGCAGCCGCCACCAGGTGGCGTTCGGCAGTGAGTAGGCCATCATGCCGCAGAACACGACGCCGCCGGTGGCGATCAGCCACACACCTTTGACCCTGAACGGGCGCACCAGATCGGGACGCGTGTAGCGCAGCACGACCACCCCGATGCACACCACGATGAAGGCGACCAGGGTGCCGATCGACACCAGCTCGCCGAGGATGCCGATCGGCAACAGGCCGGCAAAGGTCGCGGCCAGCACACCGGTGATGGCGGTGGAAATATGCGGCGTGCGGAAGCGCGGGTGCACCGCGCCGAAGAACTTCGGCAGCAGGCCATCGCGCGACATGGTCAGCCAGATGCGGGCCTGCGGGATGATCAACGTGATGATCACCGAGGTCAGGCCGGCCAGGGCGCCGACGATGACCCAGAATTTCAGCCACGATAGCTGCGGATGCGGCGCCAGAGCCGCCACCACCGGCGCCGCGTCATTGAGGTCGTGGTACGGCACCAGACCGGTCATGACGCCGGACATCAGGATGTACAGCAGCGTGCAGATGGCAAGGCTCCCAAGCATGCCGATCGGCATGCCGCGCGCCGGGTCCTTGGCTTCCTGCGCGACGGTGGAGACACCGTCGAAGCCGATGTAGGCGAAGAAGATGATCGCCGAGGCCTGCCAGATGCCGCTCCAGCCGAATTGGCCGAAGGTGCCGGTGTTCGGCGGAATATAGGGGACCCAGTTGGCCGGGGTAACGTAGGCGGCGCCGAAGATGATCACCGCGACGACGATGCTGACCTTGATCACCACGATGATGGTGTTGACGATCGCGGATTCCCTGATGCCCTTGTAGCACAGCGCCGTGGCAGCGGCGACGATCAGCACCGCCGGAAGATTGAGAATCGCCCCGGTGCTGTGTACCTCGTTGCCGTTCTCGGCGGCCGCGAACGGCGCGCTGGTCAGCACTGCCGGCAAGTGCACGTGAAATACGTCAAGAAACGCCACGAAATAGCGGCTCCAGCCGACCGCGACCGTGGAGGATGCCATCATGTACTCGAGCACCAGGTTCCAGCCGACGAACCAGGCGACGATCTCGCCGAGCGTGGCATAGCTGTAGGCGTAGGCGCTGCCGCACACCGGAACCATCGCTGCGAATTCGGAGTAGCACAGGCCGGCGAACATGCAGCCGATGCCGGCGATGACGAACGAGATGACGATGGCGGGGCCGGCGTGCTGTGCGGCCGCGAGTCCCGTGAGTACGAAGATGCCGGTGCCGATGATGCCGCCGATGCCGAAGGCGATCAGCGCAGGGATGCCGAGGGCGCGTACCAGGTGTCTGCCGGCGGCTTCCTCCTGGTAGTCGGCGATCGACTTGGTGGCGAACAGTCCCTTCTCTAAAGGCTTATCCATTGAGGGTTCCCGGAAAGACCACCTGATGTAGCCGCACTCTACACGTTGCGCAGTGCCTCCGGTACATGGGGAGCCAGCGCCTCTATCAGGGCTTGGTACACTTTTGGAGCGCCGGCAACGATATTTGCCCCAAGTCGATACTCCTCGCCGCCCAGCGTACCGACGCGGCCGCCAGCCTCCCGTATCATCAGCGTGCCGGCTGCGGTGTCCCAGGCTTTCAGCCCCATCTCCCAGAAACCATCGACGCGTCCGCAAGCGACATAAGCCAGATCCAGCGCCGCGGAGCCCGGGCGGCGAACGCCGGCAGTCATCGATGTCAGCATGCGGAACATGGCGAAATAATTGTCCGCATAGGGTTCGTCCTGGCGGTAGGGAAAGCCGGTCGCGAGCAGTGCGCCCTCGAGGCCGCGCTGCTTACTGACGCGGATGCGGCGATTCTCCAGATGCGCGCCTTCCCCGCGCGCCGCGGTGAACACTTCCTGGCGCATCGGATCGTAGATGACGCCGATCTCGAGCCGGCCGCGTTGCTGAACCGCAATCGAGACGGCGAATACCGGAAAGCCATGCAGGAAATTGGTGGTGCCATCGAGCGGATCGATGATCCAGACCGTGTCGCCCTCGCCGCTGCTGCCGCTCTCCTCGGCCAGGATCGCATGCTGCGGATAGTGCTTATGAATGATGTCGATGATCTCGCGCTCGGCGCTGCGGTCGATTTCGCTGACGTAGTCGTGACGGCCCTTGGAGGTGACCTCGAGGCTCTCCAGGCGCACCAGGCTGCGGACGATCACCTCGCCCGCGCGACGAGCGGCGCGCACCGCGATATTGAGCAATGGGTGCATGGCGGGACAATTGAGAAGGATAAACGATTAGGATAACAGGTCGTGCCCTGCCCAATTCGCATCGTCCTGGTCGAGACCTCGCATCCCGGTAATATCGGCGCGGTCGCGCGCGCGCTCAGGAACATGGCGCTCGAGGAGCTGGTGCTGGTGCGGCCGAAGCTGTTCCCGCATCCGGAGGCCAGTGCCCGCGCCTCGAGCGCCGAAGACCTGCTGGCGAGCGCGCGGGTCGAGTCCGATCTGTCGCCTGCGCTGCACGGCTGCGGCCTGGTGCTGGCGACCACCAGCCGCGAGCGCGATCAGTATTTTCGCGTGTTCGATGTGCGCGAGGCGGCGCGGCGCGCGGTGCAGGAGGCCGAGCACTCGCCGGTGGCCATCATGTTCGGCTCCGAGCGCGCCGGCCTGACCAATGAGGAGCTGCGCTACGCGCACGCGCTGCTGCGCATACCGGCCAATCCGGCCTATGCGTCATTGAATATCGCAATGGCGGTGCAGATCGTTGCCTACGAGATTCTGCGCGCCCGGCTCGAGCGCGAGCAGCAGCGGCAGGGGGCCCTAGCGCCCGGGGCCTCGGGCTTCGAACCGCGCGCCGCGCCGCTGGCAACTCCTGCGGAGCTGGATCGGATGTACCAGCACCTGGCCACGGTGCTCGAGGAGATCGACTTTCGCGATCGCACCCAGAGCGGTGGCCACCTGATGAAACGCATCCGTCGCCTGTTACAGCGTGCGCAGCCCGATGCCAACGAGGTCAATATCCTGCGCGGCATCCTGACAGCGGTGCAGCAGCGCCGGCGGCGCGCGGGCCAGGACTCATGAGCGGCGAAGCGCCGGTCTATCTCGACTACGCTGCCACCTCGCCGGCCGATCCGCGCGTGGCGGCGGCGATGAGCGAGTGCCTGACGCGCGACGGCGTGTTCGGCAATCCGTCCTCGATGCATCAGCAGGGCAGGCTGGCGCGCGCGCGGGTGGAGCGCGCGCGCGCGCAGGCCGCGGCCCTGATCCATGCCGAACCGCAGCAGCTGGTGTGGACCTCGGGCGCGACCGAGTCCAACAACCTGGCGATCCTCGGCACGGTGCGCGCCGCTGCCAAACGCGGCCGGCATCTGGTGAGCGCGCGCACCGAGCACAAGTCGGTCATCGATTCGTGCCGCCGGCTCGAGCATGAGGGGTTCCATGTCACCTACCTCGATACCGACCACGAGGGCCTGATCGCACCCGAGCGCGTGCGCGAGGCGCTGCGCGAGGATACGGTGCTGGTGTCGATCATGCATGCCAACAACGAGATCGGCGTGCTGCAGGACATCGAGGCTATTGCGGCCATCTGTCGGCAACGCGCGGTGCCGCTGCACGTCGATGCGGCACAGAGCGCCGGCAAGGTGGCGGTCGACGTCACGCGCCTGCAGTGCGATCTGCTGTCCTTCACTGCGCACAAGCTCTATGGCCCGAAGGGGATCGGTGCGCTGTACTTCGCGCCGGCGCGGCGCGCCTCGCTGCAGCCGCTGATGTTCGGCGGCGGCCACGAGCGCGGCCTGCGCCCCGGCACGCTGGCGGTGCATCAGATCGTCGGCTTCGGTGTGGCCTGCGAGCTGGCCGCCGCCGCCTGGGCCAGCGACGCCGAACATTGCCAGCGGCTGCGCGCGCGACTGTGGCAGGGCCTTCAGGCGATCGATGGCGTGTTGCTCAACGGCCATCCCACGCAGCGCGTGGCCGGGATCCTGAATGTGTCCTTCACCGGTATCGAGGGCGAGAGTCTGCTGATGGGCCTGACCGAGCTGTCGCTATCGACCGGCTCGGCCTGCATCTCTGACAGCGATGAACCTTCGTATGTGCTGCGCGCACTGGGACGCGACAGCGAACTGGCGCAGAGTTCGCTGCGCTTCAGTGTCGGTCGCTACAGCAGTGCACCGGATATCGACCTGGCGATCGCGGCGGTGACGCGCGAGGTGCGGCGGCTGCGGGCAGTGGCGCCGTGAATGAGGCGCCCGCGGACCCCCTGGGGCCACAGGTGCGGCGGCTGTTCGCAGCCCTCACGCACGCCGGTGAGCCGGAGGCCGCGAGCCCCGCCGGCCCGGGGCGGCGCGTGTGCGGCGAAGCCGGGCGTGAGCAGCGCGGCACGCGGGTGCGATTCATGCTGCAGCTGGCCGGGCAGCGGCTGCTGCAGGTGCGTTATCGCGCCTATGGCTGTCCGTACACACTGGCGGCCTGCGAGTGGCTGGCGCAGCAGCTGGAAAACGGCGGCCGCGAG
>DATNNU010000010.1:0-6495 GCA_035601675.1 Steroidobacteraceae bacterium
ATCTGGATGAATCGCAGCCGCCGCCGAGCCTGTTGAGCGCCGCCGTCGAGGCCGGTAACCCGCTGTTCCGTCGCTGCCTGGTGTTTCACAGCCTGTCGAAGCGCTCGAGCCTGCCGGGACTGCGCTCAGGGCTGGTCGCCGGCGACCCGGCGCTGATCGAACGCTTCCTGCTGTACCGTACCTATCATGGCTGTGCGATGCCGCTGCCGACGCAGCTGGCAAGCATCGCGGCCTGGAGCGACGACGCTCACGTGGCGGCCAACCGGCGGCTGTACCGGCAGAAGTTCGAACACGTGCTGCCGATCTTGAGGCAGGTACTGGACGTGCAACGGCCTGCAGGCGGTTTTTATCTGTGGCCGGATATTGCCGGCGACGACGCGTTATTCAGCCGCGCGCTCTACCAGCAGACCCACCTGACCATCCTGCCCGGCAGTTACCTGGCGCGCGACGCCCACGGCGAGAACCCCGGTCGCGGCCGGGTGCGCATTTCGCTGGTGCCGACGCTCGAGCAGTGCATCGAGGCGGCGGCAAGATTGCGCAATTTTATTGCCGGCCGCTGAAGCGCTGCGCCGCTGCCGGTGAAGTCGTCGGTTGCCGGCGCCAGCGGCCGGCTCATAGCGCGTCTTCCCAGGAGCGCGACAGCCGCATCGCGCAATTGATGATGCCGACCATGCTGTAAGTCTGCGGATAGTTGCCCCACATCTCGCCGCTGCCGGGAGCCAGATCCTCCGACATCAGGCCGACGCCGTTGCGGCGCCGGAGCATCTCCGCAAACAGCTCGCGCGCCTCCGCCTTGCGGCCAATGCTCCACAGCGCATTGATGTACCAGAAGGTGCAGACGCTGAAGGCGACCTCGGGCATACCAAAATCGTCGGGCTCGGCGTAGCGCGCCAGAAACGCGCCGCGGCACAAGGTCTTGCCGATGCGCTCCACGGTCGCGATGTACATCGGGTCGGACCATTCGACCACGCCGAGTTCCGCCAGCAGCAGCAGGCTCGCATCGACGCTGTCGCCGTCGAAGGTGGTGGTGAAACTGTTCATTGATTTGGACCATGCCGCATCGCGTATGCGCTGCGCCATACCGCGCTCGCGCTCGCGCCAGTATTTTTCGCGCGCGCTCAGACCGAGCCTGCGTGCGATCCTCGCCAGGCGGTCGGCGGCCGCCCAGCACACCGCGGAGGAGAAGGTGTGCACCGCCGTGTGGCCGCGGTATTCCCAGATTCCCGCGTCCGGCAGGCCAAACTCGGCGAGCGACTGCTCGCCCAGCGGCTCGAGTGTCGTGAACAGCGCCTCGGTGCCGCGACGAACCAGGCGTTCATCGAAGAAGCTCTGCGTCACCGCGAGGATGGCCGCGCCGTAGACATCGTGCTGCACCTGCGCGTAGGCCGCATTGCCGACACGCACCGGCCCCATGCCGCGATAGCCCGCCAGATGCGGCACGATGGTCTCGACCAGATGCAGGTCGCCATCGATGCCATAGCAGGGCTGCAGGCGCAGCGGCGGCGTGGCGGTCAGGTTCTGGATGAAGCGCAGGTAGCCCTCCATCGTGCGTGTCGCGCCCAGCCGATTGAGCGCCTGGACGGTGAAATAGGTGTCGCGAATCCAGCAGTACCGATACTCCCAGTTGCGGCCGCTGTTGGCACTCTCGGGAATCGAGGTGGTGATCGCCGCGATGATCGCCCCGGTGTCCTCGTAGCTGCACAGCTTGAGCGTGATCGCGGCCCGGATCACCGCCTCCTGCCATTCGAACGGCACCGCAAGGCTGCGCACCCAGTCATTCCAGTAGTCGCGCGTGGCATCGAGCAGCCGCTGCGACAGCAGCGTAACCGACTCGTGCACGGTCTCGTCCGGCCCGAAGATGAACGCCAGCGTGTCTTCGAGCACGAACACGCGCTGTTCGCGGATCATGGCGATGCTGGCATTGGTGGTCAGCCGCAAATCGTGATCGCGGCCGGCGTAGCGGATGTGATGCGAGCCGGCGATGTTGGGACGCAGGCGCTCGCCGTAGTTCTCGGCCGGCGCGAGGATCATTCGCAGCCGCGGCCGTCCAGCCAGGCGGCGCACGATGCGCACCAGCATCGCCGGACGAAAATTTCGATCGTACTGGCGAAAGCGCGGGCAGAAATCGGTGATCACCAGCACGGCGCCATCTTTGTCGGTCAATGTGGTCTCGACGATGGCGGTATTGCGCTCGTAGGTCTGGCTGCTCGAGGCCTGGTCCAGCAGCTCGATGGCCCAGCGGCCGTGCCGGGCGGGCGCCTCCGAGCCGGACATCAGGTCGCTGAACACCGGATCGCCGTCGAATCGCGGCATGCAGGTCCATACATGCGTGCCGTTGCCGTCGATCAGGGAGGCCACCTGGCAATTTCCGGTCATGGCCAGGTCTAGGGTTGCGCTGCTCATAGGCGCTGGATTCTCATACGCCGGGCGGCTGGCGTGTCCTTCGGCGTTGCTGGACAAGTCCAATCGCTCAGGCGTCCGCCACTTCCAGCAGCCAGCCGCGCAGCTGGTCCGGAGTCGCCAGCTGAAATCTTGCCGCGGTCGGGACCGCCTCGCCCACGCGCAGGCTGATGCCGCCGAGGCCATTCACGACTTCGAAGGCATCCTCGTCGGTAGTGTCGTCGCCGGCAAATATGGGAATGCGGTCGCGAAACGGTGCTCGCTCCATCAGACGGCGCATCGCCGAGCCCTTGGTCAGGTGGCGCGGGCGGATCTCGACCACACATTTGCCCATCAGCACGCCGAACTGGCTGCCCAGGCCGCCCGCCACCAGCTCTGCGACTTTCAGCACCTCGCGGCCGCGCTCGGGTACGTTGCGATAGTGCAGCGCGATGACACTGCGCTTGTTCTCCAGCTGCACGCCGCGGATCCTGGCGATCGCTTCCTGCAGCAGCGGCTCGACCGACTGCAGCTCGGCGGTCAGTTGTTCGTCGACCATGATCTCCCCGTTCGGTGCGCGCACCTCGCCGCCGTGTACGCCCACCGCCGGGTAGATCAGCGGGCGGAACAAATGATCGATCGCCGCGATCGTACGCCCGCTCACGAACGCGACCGCTCCATCGAGCTTGCTCGCCAGCCGCTGCAGCAGCGGCACCATCCACACCGGAACCTCCACCGCCTCCGGACTGGGCGCAAGATCGAGAATGGTGCCGTCGATATCCAGATACAGCGCATGGCCCGCGAGCGAGTTGCGGAGCGGGGGCCTGGGCTCATTGGCGCTGTCAGGGCGGGTTTTGATCGGCGTGACCGTCGGATTCATCGCAGCAATTGTCCGCATCGGCTGAACCTAGCCAACTGCGTTTGTCAGCGGCTATAGGAGCACGCTGGCACCGCCGTAGTCCAGCAGGAGGTAGCAGCGCTGGACGGCTCCGACACGGTTGACTGGACTCGCGGGGTCGGCTCAGGGCAGCATGCGCGCCCTTGCAATCGATCGACGGCACATGAACACCCAGGAACTGCAGGCCCGCATCGAGGCCGCGTACGAGCGCCGCCAGGAACTTTCCAGCGCAAGCGTGGACCCGGGTACGCGCGATGCGGTGACGCGTGCCCTCAACGCACTGGATCGCGGCGAGTGCCGGGTGGCGGAGAAGATCGATGGCCGCTGGCAGGTCCACACCTGGCTCAAGAAGGCGGTGCTGCTGTATTTTCGCACGCATGACAATGTCGTGGTCGATGCCGGCTACACGCGATTCTACGATCGGGTGCCGCTGAAATTCGCCGACACCGACGCCGCGCAGTTCGCCGCCGGCGGCGTGCGTGTGGTACCGCACGCGCTGGTGCGGTACGGCGCCTATGTGGCGCCCAATGCGATTCTGATGCCCTGTTACGTCAACATCGGCGCCCACGTCGGTGCCGGTACCATGGTCGACACCTGGGCCACGGTCGGCTCCTGCGCGCAGATCGGCCGCAACGTCCACCTGTCCGGCGGCGTCGGCATCGGCGGGGTGCTCGAACCGCTGCAGGCCGCCCCGACCATCATCGAGGATGACTGTTTCATCGGCGCCCGCTCCGAGATCGTCGAGGGTGTCGTGGTCGGTGCCGGCGCGGTGATCGCGATGGGCGTATTCATCGGCGCCAGCACCCGTATCTACGATCGCACCAGCGGCGCGGTGCTGCAGGGCGAGGTGCCGCCGGGCTCGGTGGTCGTCGCCGGCAGCATGCCGTCCAAAGACGGCAGCCACAGTCTCTACTGCGCGGTGATCGTCAAACGCGTGGACGCGCAGACGCGCGCCAAGACGGCTCTCAACGACTTGCTCCGGCCGGACTAACCACGCACGCGAGCCGCTGGCGCTGCGCCCGACCGCGGCGCGCCCGACAAGTACCCTCTGGACGCAGGGAACACTCAGAACCGCGGTCAGCCGTAACGCCCGGTGATGTAGTCTTCCGTGGCCTTCTGTCCCGGATTGGTGAAGATCCTCGAAGTCTCGTCGAACTCGATCAGCTCCCCGAGATACATGAACGCCGTGTAGTCGGATACGCGCGCCGCCTGCTGCATGTTGTGGGTGACAATCAGCACGGTGACCTGCTCGCGCAGCGAGGCGATCAACTCCTCGATGCGGGCGGTGGCGATCGGATCCAGCGCCGAGGTCGGCTCGTCGAACAGCAGCATCTCCGGGCTGGTGGCGAGCGCGCGTGCGATGCACAGCCGCTGCTGCTGACCGCCGGACAGCGATAGCGCCGAGCTCTGGAGGCGGTCCTTCACCTCATCCCACAGCGCCGCTCCACGCAGCGCCTTCTCGACCTCTTCCTGGATGCGAATCTGCGAACGCACGCCGCGGATGCGCAGGCCATAGGCGACGTTCTCAAAGACCGACTTCTGAAACGGATTCGGCTTCTGGAACACCATGCCGATACGCATGCGCACTTCGATCGGATCGATATTGCGGGCGACCAGATTGATTTCCTCGGGCAGCAGCATGATGCGGCCCTCGTAGCGGGTGCCTGGCGTCAGGTCGTGCATGCGATTGAAACAGCGCAGAAACGTGGTCTTGCCGCAGCCGGAGGGCCCGATCAGCGCGGTGACCTGCTTCTCGCGGATGTCCATGTTGACATTCTTGAGCGCCTTCAGGTCGCCATAGAAAAAATCCAGCGCCTCGGCCCGGGCCTTTACCGGCGCCTTGAGCGCCGCCGTACGCCGCGTCTCATCCACCGCCACCTGCATCATGCCGCGTCCGCTGGTACGGATCGGAATCACCCCGCTGTCGATATCGGACGCTGGCAGGAAACCGGTGGACTCGGATTCGGGCGGCTTGTTTCTCACCACTTGTTCCATAAATTCATATAGCTACGGTCACCGAAGGTCGTCGGCGCCTTCAGCCCCGGGGCGCTAGCAGCTCCTTTTCGATCTCTTCGATCTTGGTGTGGCGTACGTCTTTGCCCAGCACCAGGTAGATCAGATACTCGCAGATATTCTTGGCGTGGTCCCCGATGCGCTCGAGCGATCGTACCACCCACATCACGTCAAGCGCCCGCCGAATTGAACGCGGATCCTCCATCATGAAAGTAATGTTCTGCCGATGGATAGCCTCGTATTCCTCATCGACCGTGCGGTCGCGGCGCAGCACCTCCAGCGCAAGCTTGGTATCGAAGCGGGCGAAGGCATCGAGCGTATCGTGCACCATCCCGGTTACCAGCTCGCCGAGATTGCGCAGTTCCCGGTAGCGGTTATTCGGCCGCTCGCGCATGGCCAGCCGGGCAGCGATCGCGGCGACCTTCTCGCCTTCATCGCCGATGCGCTCCAGGTCAGTGATCGTCTTCAGGATAGTGATGATCAGCCGCAGATCCGAGGCGGTCGGCCCGCGGGTCGCAAGAATTCGACTGCAGTCCTCATCGATTGAGCGTTCGAGCTGATTAACCCGCAGCTCCTCCTGGGCCACGCGCACCATCACGCGTGCGTCGGGCTCGGTGATGCCGCCGATGGCCTGCGTCAGCTGCCGCTCCACCAGGCCGCCCATCTCGAGCACGCTGCTGCGCAGCCGCTCGAGGTCCGCATTGTAGCGGCTGGAAATGTGGTGACTGAGTCCCTCGGTGCTCATCCACCCATGGTATACGGATGTTCGTGACAGATTTGTGTCAGCCCTTGTCGGGTGGTATCTCGGTTTCAGGAACCCGGTAAGTAAGCCATGATGCGCAATGGATTTATTGCGTTATTGGCGGGCCATTGTATGTATGGCCTTCTGGCATTTTGGGTTTTGCCCACATTTCTGGCGGCCCTGCTTATTGGCATCGCTGACCATCGGCTTCGTGAATCCAGTCCTTGGGCGAGCAAAAATGGGTGGGTGGCAGATAATGGCTAAAGGACTGCTGCCGGACGCCCCGTGACGATCGCCGGCACACCGTCAATGCAACGCGAGCCGATCGTCTTCGTCGGTACCAGCGACCTGTCGGGTCACTTCCGCGGCAAGAGCTTCCCGGCCTCGGACCTGCCGGCGAAGCTGCAGCGCGGAATCGGCGAGGCGCCGACCAACCTCTTTATGGGGGCATTCGGCCCGATCC
>DATNNU010000011.1:0-7965 GCA_035601675.1 Steroidobacteraceae bacterium
CGAGCGGATCTGCACTTCGAGCGATTTGTCGTCCGGACCGATGACCGCGGTGTGAATCGAGCGGTACTCGTTGTCCTTTGGCGTTGCGATGTAGTCGTCGAACTCATCGGGGATGTAGTGCCACAGCGCGTGCACCACCCCCAGCGCGGCGTAACAGTCCTCGATCGATTCGACCACGATGCGCACTGCACGCACGTCGAACAGCTGCTCGAAGGCGAGCTGTTTGCGCTGCATTTTGCGCCAGATGCTGTAGATGTGCTTAGGCCGGCCATAGACCACGGCCGCGGCGACGCCGGCCTTGCGCAGTTCACGCTGCAGCAGCGCGCACACCCGCTCGATGTAGCGCTCGCGATCCACGCGCCGCTCGGCCAGCGCATGTGCGATGCGGTGGTAGTCCTCGGGCTCGAGGTAACGGAACGAAAGATCCTCGAGTTCCCACTTCAGACTCCAGACGCCGAGGCGATTGGCCAGCGGGGCCAGGATCTCGCGCGTCTCGAGCGCCAGTCGGCGCCGCTCGGGCGCCGGCAGTTCGCGCGCCTCGCGCAGCTGCACCAGTTGCTCGGCCAGGTGCGCCACCACCAGGCGCGGGTCGGCCGCCACGGCCAGCAGCATGTTGCGCAGGATCTCGGCCTGCTGCGCATTCAGGCCCTGGCTTGCCGACCAGCCCGCAGGCAGATGCAGCTCACCGAGCCGCTCGAGCTCCTCGGCCACGCGCAGGCTGTTTGCCCCGAGACGCTTCTCGACCTGGGGGCTTTCGCGCGACAGTCCGGCAAGGCGCGCCCGATGCAGCATCGTACCCGCGGCCAGATTCGCATCGAGCGTCAGGGCGGCCACGGCTTGCGCAGCCGCGAAACCGGCCTCGAGCCCCGCCTGGTCAGCGCCAAGCTCGGCGAGTGCCGCGCGCGCGGCGTCGAGCTGAGCGGCGATTTCGGGCGGTGCGGGGGTCGCGGTTTCCATGCTGTGTGGCTGGTGTCTTCCGGCTATCATTCAAGGTATGGCCGGCTACAGCAAGTGCGTTTGAGGAATGGATTCATGACGCGATACCCGAGCAAGTCCTGGCGCACGTTCCGGCCGCGCAACGCCGCAGCGTCAGTGGCACCGGCGTCGATCAGACTGGTCGCGCGCGACTGTCGCGTGCTCGGTCTGGATCCAGGCTCGCAGCGCACCGGCTATGGAATCATCGATTGTCGCGGCAGCGGTGAGCGTCACGTGGCCAGCGGCTGCGTCGACGTGATCGGGCACGACATGGTGGTGCGGCTGCAGCGCATCTATGCCGCGGTCAGCGCGCTGGTGGCCGAACATCGGCCCGACAGCGTCGCCATCGAGCGCGTGTTCGTGCATCGCAACCCCGACAGCGCGCTGAAGCTTGGCCAGGCTCGGGGCGTGGCCTTGTGCGCTGCGGCGTCGCTCGGCGCCAGCGTGCACGAATACGCCCCCAGAGCCATCAAGATGGCCGTGACTGGATACGGCGCGGCGGCCAAGCCGCAGGTCGCACACATGGTACGCACGCTGCTGCTGCTGGAGATCAAACTCGCGGCCGATGCCGCCGATGCACTCGCGGTGGCGCTGTGTCATGCCCAGACGCGTCGACTGGGCGCGCTCGATGCGGTCGATGTCGCCTGAGCACCGGGCTTGCGGGCCATGATCGGGACGCTCGCGGGCGTGCTCGCCTTCAAATCGCCGCCGCATCTGCTACTCGAAGTCGGCGGGGTCGGCTATGAAGTCGAGGCGCCGATGTCCACCTTCTACACCCTGCCGGCCGTCGGTGAGCGCACCCGGCTGCTGACGCATCTGGTGGTGCGTGAGGACGCGCACATCCTGTACGGTTTTGCGAGCGTTGAGGAGCGCACGCTGTTTCGCAACCTGCTGAAGGTGTCGGGTGTGGGGCCGCGGATCGCACTGGCGATACTCTCGGGCGGGACCGCGGCCACCTTTGGGCACGCGGTGCGCGAGCACGACGCGGCGGCACTGACGCGTATTCCCGGCGTGGGCCGCAAGATTGCCGAACGCCTGATCGTCGAGATGCGCGATCGTATCGATGAGCCCGGCGCTGGACCTGAGGCGGGCGCTCTGGGTTCAGGGGGCACCGCAGGCCCCGAAGCCGAGGCTTACGCCGCGTTGGTGTCACTGGGCTACAAGCCGGCGGAGGCCACGCGGCTGCTCAAGGCAGTCGGTGCCGAGCTCGCCCGTCTGTCCACCGTAGAGTTGATCCGGCGCGCCCTGCAGGGCGCGGTGCGCGCATGAGCGCGCAGGAAGACGGCCGGCTGGTGGGCGCGGCCACGGGCGGTGCCGAAGAGGCTATCGATCAGGCGATCCGTCCGCGAGCCCTGGCCGACTATATCGGGCAGGAGCAGGTCAAATCGCAACTGTCGATCTTCATCGATGCCGCGCGCATGCGCGCGGAGGCCCTGGATCATGTATTGATCTTCGGACCGCCGGGTCTTGGCAAGACCACGCTGGCGCATATCATCGCCGCCGAACTGGGTGTCAATCTGCGCCAGACCGCGGGGCCGGTGCTGGAACGGCCCGGTGACCTGGCGGCGATCCTGACCAATCTGCAGCCGCGCGATGTGCTGTTCGTCGATGAAATCCATCGCCTGAGCCCGGTGGTCGAGGAAGTGCTGTATCCGGCGATGGAGGACTATCAGCTCGACATCATGATCGGCGAGGGTCCGGCGGCGCGTTCGATCAAGCTCAATCTGCCGCCGTTCACGCTGGTCGGCGCGACCACCCGCGCCGGCCTGCTGACCTCGCCGCTGCGCGACCGCTTCGGTATCGTGCAGCGGCTCGAGTTCTACAGCGTTGCCGAGATCGAGCGCATCGTGCAGCGCTCGGCCCGCATCCTCGATGTGGCGATCGACGCCGCCGGTGCGCTGCGGATCGCGCAGCGCGCGCGCGGTACGCCGCGCATCGCCAACCGCCTGCTACGGCGGGTGCGTGATTACGCGCAGGTGAAGGGGGCGGGACATATCGATGAACCCGCGGCACACGCGGCGCTGGATCTGCTGCAGGTCGATCCGCAGGGCCTCGATGCCCTGGATCGCAAGCTGCTGCTCACGATCATGGAGAAATTCGACGGCGGGCCGGTCGGTATCGAGAGCCTGTCGGCAGCCATCGGCGAGGAACGGGGCACGCTCGAAGACGTGATCGAGCCATTCCTTATCCAGCAGGGCTTCATCGCCCGCACCGCGCGCGGCCGCATCGCCACTCGCCTGAGCTGGCAGCATTTCGGCCTGAAGATGCCCGAGCGCGCGGCCGCCAACCTGCCGTTGTTCGGCGAGGGCGCTTGATGCCCTTCGTCTGGCGGGCGCGTGTCTATTGGGAAGACACCGACGCCGGGGGTATTGTTTATTATGCGAATTATCTGCGATTCCTGGAGCGCTCGCGCACCGAGTGGCTGCGCGCGCGCGGCGTATCGCAGCTCGCGCTGGCGAGCGATCCCGGGGTAGTGTTCTCGGTGGTGGCGCTCGAAGCGCAATACCGGCGTCCGGCGCGGCTCGACGATCTGCTGTCGATCAGTTGCGAGCCGGCGTTGGAAGGCGGCGCGAGCATCGTATTTTCGCAGCGCATCTGGCGCGAGCCGCTCGACAGCGAGGTGCTGCTCATCGCCTCGGTACGCGTCGCCTGTCTTGACGCCGGGACCCTGAAACCTCGGCGTCTGCCGCAAGTCATAGTCAAAGAGTTGTCGGCATGAGCGCTTGCGCGCGGCCGGTACCCAAGGAGTAGCTGATGGGCGGCGAGATGTCGATTCTTCGCATGATCGTGCAGGCGAGTCTGGTGGTGCAGATTGTCATCGGCATTCTGCTGGCCGCCTCGCTGATGTCCTGGGCGATCATCTTCCGCAAGCGCATGGTGGTGCGGCGCGCGCAGCGCGATGCCGATCGCTTCGAGAACAGTTTCTGGTCCGGTGGCGACCTGAGTTCGCTGTATCGCGCCATCGAGTCGCGCGGCAGCGCCACCGGCATGGAGAGCATCTTTGAGTTCGGTTTTCGCGAATTCGCGCGGCTTCGGGCGCAGGGCGGCGTCGCGGCGGACATGCTGCTGGAAGGCTCGCGCCGCGCGATTCGCGTCGCGCAGCTCAAGGAGATTGAGCGGCTCGAGCACAGCCTGGCGACGCTGGCGACGGTCGGTTCCACCAGTCCGTACGTGGGCCTGTTCGGCACCGTCTGGGGCATCATGAATGCCTTCAGCTCGCTCGGGAACGTGCAGCAGGCGACGCTGGCGATGGTCGCGCCCGGAATATCCGAGGCGCTGGTGACCACCGCCATCGGTCTGTTTGCCGCTATTCCGGCGGTCGTGGCCTACAACCGCTACGCTGATCAGGTGAGTCGCCTGGAGCTGCGCTACGACGCTTTCATGGAGGAGCTGTCGACCATTCTGCAGCGCTACGCCGGGCGCGGTCCCGCCGCGGCGTCAGCCGGCTCGAGTGCCGGCGCCTCGCTAGCGCCGGCCGGGACCAGGAGCTGATATGTCCGCTCTCACCAGAGGCAAGCGCCGATTGATGGGCGACATCAACGTGGTGCCCTATATCGATGTGATGCTGGTACTGCTGATTATTTTCATGATCACGGCGCCGCTGTTGACCCAAGGCATCAAAGTCGACCTGCCGAAGGCAGGCGCCGAACCGATCGCCGCCCAGGCGAACCAGGCACCGCTGGTGCTGTCGATCGATGCCCAGGGCCGGCTGTACCTCAACCTGGGCGCCAATCCGCGCCAGCCGATCGACGATCAGACCGTGCTGGTGCGCGCGAGCGCGGCCCTGCGGCGCGCGCCCGAGCGCGCAGTGCTGGTCAATGGCGACAAGGCGGTCAGTTACGGCCGCGTGGTGCAGGCCATGGTCATTCTGCAGCAGGCCGGCGCCCACAAGGTCGGCTTCCAGACCGATCCGTTGCCGAAGGCACCGACCCAGCCATGACCGAACGCCGGAGCGATCGCATCCTGTCGATCGTGCTGTCGATACTGATCCATGCAGGGATCGTTGGCCTATTGCTCTGGGGATGGTGGCAGTATCGGCGGCCCACGGCGACACCGCCGAGCCTGGCCATCGAAGCCACCGTAGTGCGCGATGCGCCGCCGCAGGCATCGCCGCCACCGCCGAACCCGCCGCCGCAACCCGACAACCCGCCACCGGCCGAGCCAGCGCACGAGGAGCAGGCGCAACAGCGGGCGCGCGAGGAGCAGGCGCATGCGGAACAGGCGGCGCGGCAAAAAGCCCAGGAGCAGGAGCGCGCGGCGCAGGAGAAGCGGGCCGCCGACGAGCAGGCCGAGCAGCGCCAGCACGAGCAGGCTCAGCGCGCCGCTGCCGAAAAGGCCCAAGCCGAGCGGGCCGCGGCTGCCAAGGCTGAGGCCGAGCGGGCTGCTGGCGCCAAGGCCGAGGCCGACCGCAAGGCGCAGCAGCTGGCACAGCAGCACAAACTCGAACAGGAGCGTGCGCAGCGCGAAGCGGATCTGCGCTCGCAGCTGGCGAGCGAAGAACATCTCAACGCCGTGCAATCGAGCCCGGCCAAGGCCGAGTATCTGTCGTTGATTACGGCGCGGATCAACCGCGCATGGATTCGCCCGTCCAGCGCGCGGCCGGGCGTGAAATGCAGCCTGCATATCACGCAAATCCCCGGCGGCGCGATCACGCACGTGGTGGTAGCCGGCTGCAATGGCGATGAGGCGGTAAGACAGTCGGTGGAAACCGCCGCCTACCGGGCCTCGCCGCTGCCGGCGCCCTCGGATCCGGCATTGTTTGATCCAAACATCGATGTTACGTTCGCGCCCGATGAATAACGTAATGACCCATCGGTTAGCGGGGCCGTCGCGAAAGCTGCTGCGGCGTGTGTGCGGCTGCGTGCTGCTGGCGGTCGCGGCGCTGGGCCTCGGCACCACGCCCGCGCGCGCCGATCTGCAGATTCTGATCACCAAGGGCGTCACCGATCCGATACCAATCGCGATTGTGCCGTTCGCACGCACGGTGCCGGCCGACGGCGGCTTCGACGTCGCGGCGGTAGTTCAACACGATCTGGAGAGCAGCGGACGCTTTCGCGCCATGCAGCGGCGCGACATGCTGACCAACCCGAGCAGCGCCAATGATGTGCAGGCCGCCGACTGGAAGGCGGCGGGCAACGACTACGTCGTCGTCGGCCGCGTCACCGCGGTGTCAGCGGGCGAGCTCGACATCGACTGCGATCTGATCAATATCCAGACCGGGGCGCGCGTTGCCAGCTCGAAGTTCATCGCCAACAGCGCCAGCCTGCGCAACGCCGCCCACCTGGTGAGCGACTTCATCTATGTCAAGGTGCTGGGCGTGCGCGGCGCCTTTGCGACCCGTATCGCCTACGTGGCGGTGCAGGGAAAGCCGCCCAGTCAGCGCTTCCAGCTCATCGTTGCCGACGCCGACGGCGAGAATCCCAAGGTGATTCTCGAGTCATCGCAGCCGATCATGTCCCCGGCATGGTCGCCCGACGAGCAGTGGCTGGCGTACGTTTCATTTGAAAACCGCCTCTCGGGCGTGTACGTGCAGAAGGTGCATACCGGCGAGCGACAGCTGGTGTCGGCCCGGGTCGGTGTCAACGGCGCACCGGTGTATTCCCCCGATGGCACGCACCTGGCGCTAACGCTCTCGGGCGCCGGCGGTAACCTGGACATCTGGCTGCTCGACCTGAGCACGCAGGGGCTCACGCGGCTGACGGATGATCCGGCGGTCGATACCGAGCCGGCATGGAGTCCGGACGGCAAGAGCGTGTATTTCACTTCGGATCGCGCCGGCGGCCCGCAGATCTACAAGGTCGATATCGCCCAGCCCAGGCGCGTCGAACGTATCAGCTTCGGTTCTGCGTATAACGCGCGGTCGCGCGTGTCGCCGGATGGCAAGAAGATCGCGTTCGTCACCCGCGAGGGCGGCAACTATCGGATCGCGGTGCAGGATCTGGCCTCCGGCACCGTGAGCGTGCTCTCGCACGGTGCGCTGGATGAGTCGCCGAGCTTTGCGCCCAATGGCGCGGTCGTCATCTACGCCGGCCGTGACGGGGAGATCGGCACACTGCAGACCGTGTCGATCGACGGCCTGGTCACGCAACGGCTGAAGTCGGACCAGGGCGAGGTGCGCGAGCCGGTGTGGGGACCGTTCCCGCGCTAGCGGTGCGCTCAAGGCCTCGCCAGGTGTGGCTGAAGGCACAGTATGGTAATAAGGCGGCTGCCGCGATCCGGCAGCGACAATTGGAGTAGCGACATGAACAAGACCCTTCTCATCCTAATCGCTGTGCTCGGGGTCTCGCTGGCCGCCGGCTGCAGCAGCAAAAAGCCGCGTCCGACGGCAACCAGCACCAATTCCGCGGTGCCGGCCGATCAGTCGCAGACGGCGGGCGCGGACGCCTCGAGCGCCGGCGTTGTCGGCGGTACCGGCGCCGGTGTGGCCGGCCCATCGGGCGCACAGCTGCAGAATCGGACGATATATTTCGATTTCGACAGCAGCGAGGTCAAGGCCGACTACAACGGCCTGGTCGCGGCGCACGCGCGCTACCTGGGCTCGAACCCGTCGATCCGCGTTCGGCTGGAGGGCAATACCGATGAGCGCGGCTCGCGCGAATACAACATTGGCCTCGGCGAGCGCCGGGCGCAGTCGGTGCGCCGGGCGCTGACGCTACAGGGAGTGACGGACGCGCAGATCACGACGGTGAGCTATGGCGAGGAGCGCCCGGCGGTTACCGGCCACACGGAAGAGGCCTGGGCGCGCAATCGACGGGTTGACATCGTCTATCTGAACTGAAGTGCCGACGATGTCGCCGCTGCCGCGCCGATGGTTGTGCCTGGTGATAGCGACGCTGGCACTGGCCGGCTGCGAGTCGACGCCGGCGCAGCCTGATCCGACGGTGGTTAAGCTCAATGACGTCGATGAGCGACTCGGACGCATCGAGCACGTCAACCAGGGCCTGCTGCAGGTGTCGCAGCGGCTCGACGGGATCGAGGCGCAGATGCGCC
>DATNNU010000012.1:0-2656 GCA_035601675.1 Steroidobacteraceae bacterium
GGCGGGAACGAGGCTACGAGCCGAAGCGCCGCTGCCGCGCCGACCGCGCGCACCAGGATCAGTCGTCCCAGCTGCTTCAGCTCGAGGGCACTCAGATCTCCGGGTGTGTCGCCATCCACCAGTCGGCCGTCGAGCCGGTAAGTAAGACTGTGCGACGCGCAGTGAATCGCGCCCTCGAAATGACCGCTGCGCGCGATGACCAGCGCGTGCGGCCGCCGGCGACAGGCATTGCGAAAGGCGCGCAACCGGCCGCGCTCATCGCGCACCACCAGCGCGCGCTCGCCGACCACATCCCCGCTCAAGAAATCGCCCGCCGCGGGTACCTCGGCGTCGTGTCCGATCAACTGCCAGGCCGGTCGCAGCAGCCGGTCGCGCTCCGCCGCCAGCAGCGCGGCGTGTGCGTAGGCCCACGCGGGCAGGCGTGCGCTCGGCGCGGCCGCATGATCCTCGCCAGCCGCAGGCATCGGCGTCGGCAACGCGGCCGCTTCGCCGTTCGCCCGATCGGGCGGCGCGGCCTGAGTCGGCGCCGTGGCCGCGGAGCCGAACTGGCCCGGGAACACCGAGCGCAGGTAGGCCAGCGAGCGCTGCCTGGAAGCCGCGCGGTCGATACTGGATTCGCTTTGAAATGCGAATGTCTGCCACAGGATTTCCAGCACGCCGATGAGTCCGAGTGCTATGCCGTCGGCATCCAGGTGCGTGGCGCCTGTCCGGGCAATCAGACGCTCGATCAACTCGCGCACCAGCGCGGCAAATTCCTCATCCTTCTTGCCGCAGATGTCGTAGTACTCCTGGCGCGAGCTGGCCTCGCCCCAGAACGAGTACCACACCGATACTTTGCGCGGACTGGCAATCTGCGGATCGAGGTACAGATCCACCAGTAACTCCAGCGCCTGCACCGGTGAGTGCCTGAGCTGCGACACCGGCAGCAGCACCCGTTCCTCGAACTCGGCCGCCAGATACTCCAGCGATGCCACCAGCATCGCCGCCTTGGAGTCGAAATAGAAGCGCACGATGCCGGGCGACAGGTCGGCGATCGCAACCACCTTCTCCACCGTGGTGCGCGACGGCCCATGAATATGTAGCGCCGAAATGCAGGCGTCGATCAGGCGCTGGCGCTGGCGGTTGCGGGTGGCCCGACCGGGACCCGTCTCGGCGCCGGCACCCGGGGGAGCGGTCGGCGGATTGGATGCTCTTGTGCGTGACACGATAGCTACCGGGGCTCACATCGGTGCGAGCCGGCGAAATTTGTACACCGGGCTGAGTTTATCGCGCACAATACCGCCGAGGGGCACATTCCTGCGCGACTGATGAAACCGATCGAGCGTCCGGGCCGTTGGCTCATCATTCTGCCGCCGTTGCTGTTCCTGCTGATTTTCTTTCTCATTCCGTTCGTCTTCGCCCTCAAGATCAGCTTCGCCGAGACGGCCGCGCGCGTGCCGCCGTTCACCGACGTTCTGTCGAGCACCCCCGATCATCACCTGCAGTTCAGCCTGAGCCTGGCGAACTATAAGTACCTGTTCACCGACGACGTCTATGGCGTGGCCTATCTGTACTCGCTCAAGACGGCGTTCTTCTCGACACTAATCTGCCTGGGGCTGGGCTATCCGATGGCGTATGCGATCGCCCTGGCCTCCAAGTCGACCCAGAACATCCTGCTGCAGATCATCATTCTGCCATTCTGGACCTCCTTTCTGCTGCGCGTATATGCGCTCGAGGGGATCATCCGCGACAACGGCATACTCAACACCGTGTTGCTGCACCTCGGGCTCATTCACGAGCCGCTCAGGATCATGCGCACCACGCTGGCGGTCTACCTCGGCATCATCTACTCCTATCTGCCGTTCATGGTACTGCCGCTGTTCGCCACACTGGAAAAACTCGATCGCTCGCTGCTCGAGGCGGCGTCGGACCTTGGCAGCCCGCCGTGGCGAGTGTTCCTCGATGTCACGCTGCCGTTGTCGATACCGGGCATCATCGCCGGGTCAATGCTGGTGTTCATCCCGGCGGTGGGCGAGTTCGTCATACCGTCCCTGCTCGGCGGCCCCAACACCCTGATGATCGGCCGCGTGCTGTGGGATGAGTTCTTCGGCAACCACGACTGGCCGGTCGCCTCGGCCGTGGCTATCGCCTTTCTGTTTCTGCTCGCCGGTCCGATCGCGATCTATCAGTACTACAACGTCAAGCAGCTCGAGGCCTGAACGGGATGGAGAGCCGCTATTCCCCGACGCTGCTCACCGTGCTGTGCCTGGGCATCACGCTGCTCTATTTGCCGATTGTGGTGCTGATCGCGTTTTCGTTCAACGCCTCACCGCTGGTCAACGTGTGGGGCGGGTTCTCGACCGCTTGGTATTTCCAGCTGCTGCACAACCGCCAGCTGCTGCAGGCGGCGCTGCTGTCGCTGGAAGTCGCTGTCAGCGCCTCCACCGCCGCGGTGGTGCTGGGGACGTTGGCGGCGATTGCGCTGGTGCGCTTTGCCCGCTTTCGCGGGCGCTTGCTGCTGACCGGGATGGTGAATGCGCCGCTGGTGATGCCGGAGATCATCACCGGTATCACGCAGCTGCTGCTGTTCGTCTCGATGTTGCAGATGTTTGGCTGGCCGCACCGCGGCTTCACCACCATCGTACTCTCGCACGTCGCCTTCTGCTGCGCCTATGTG
>DATNNU010000013.1:0-6524 GCA_035601675.1 Steroidobacteraceae bacterium
CCGAGCGGCTCGGTGATCTGGCGCGGCTGGCGGGTGGCGCGCGCGAGCGCGTCCAGCGGGCGCTGCCCGATATCGAGCAGCGGCGGCGCTTCTGGGACCGGCTGTTCGCCGGCAGCATCGCCAGCAAGGTGTTCGCCGGCGGCACGCACGAGGCCGAGGCGCTGCTGGATGCCGAGCTGCGCGCGGCCGCCGACGGCACGCAACGGCTGCGCGGTGAGGTCTATCTGATTGGTGCCGGGCCCGGCGACCCGGACCTGCTGACGCTGCGCGCACTGCAGCTGCTTCAACAGAGCGACGTGGTGCTGTACGACCGGCTGGTGAGCCAGGCGGTGCTCGAGCGCGCGCGGCGTGACGCCGAGCAGATTTATGTCGGCAAGGAGTCCGGCCGGCACCGCGTCACGCAGGAACGCATTCATTCGCTGTTGCTCGAGTATGCGGGTCGAGGAATGCGCGTGGCGCGCCTCAAAGGCGGCGATCCATTCATCTTCGGGCGCGGCGGCGAGGAGCTCGACCTGTTGCGGCGCGCTGGCATTCCGGTGATCGTGGTGCCTGGCATCACCGCGGCGTTGGGCGCGGCCGCGTCGGCGGCGCTGCCGCTGACTCAGCGCGGTGTAGCGCCATCGGTCACCTTTGTCACCGCAACCGGCGCCGGTGCGGAACAGCTCGATTGGCGCTCGCTCGCGGCGCCGATGCAGACGGTTGTGTTCTACATGGGCGTGGCACAGCTGCCGCGGATCGTCGAGCTGCTGCGCGCGCATGGCGCCGCGGCCGAACGCCCGGTCGCCATCGTCGAGCAGGCGACACTGCCCGGGCAGCGGGTCATCGCCGGCTGCCTGGACGATATCAGCGCGCGGGCGCAGCACGCGCAAGTAGCGGCGCCGGCGCTGCTGATCGTCGGCGAAGTGGCGCGCCGGGCCGCGCAGTCCGCAGATTTGGTGCAGGCGTTGCTCGTGCGCGGAGCCGCCAACGCATGAATATCGTCAGGGACTTCGTCGATGCGGTCGGCCGCACGCCGCTGATCCGGCTGCGGCGCGTAAGCGATGAGACCGGCTGCAAGATTCTTGGTAAGGCGGAATTCATGAATCCGGGCGGCTCGGTCAAGGATCGCGCTGCGCGTGGCATCGTGCTCGACGCCGAGCAGCGCGGCCTACTCAAGCCTGGCGGTACCGTAGTGGAAGGTACCGCCGGCAATACCGGCATCGGCCTGGCGCATGTCTGCAACGCACGCGGCTATCGCTGCGTGATCGTCATGCCCGATAATCAATCGCCGGAAAAATACGCGTTGATCGAGGCACTGGGAGCCGAGGTGCGCCGGGTCAAGACGGTGCCTTACAGCGATCCGAACCACTACCAGAGGACCGCTGGCAGGCTGGCGCAGGAACTGCCGAACGCCTTCTGGAGCAACCAGTTCGATAACACCGCCAACCGCCGGGCCCACGTTGAGACCACAGGTCCGGAGATCTGGCAGCAGACCGACGGGCGCATCGATGCCTTCGTCGCCGCCAGCGGCACCGGTGGCACGGTGGCGGGGGTGTCGGAGTACCTCAAGTCGCGTAATTCCAAAGTGCGCACGGTGCTTGCCGATCCGCCCGGAAGCGCTCTGTATGAGTTCATCCGCCACGGCGTGGTCAAAGCCACCGGCAGCGGCTCGATCACCGAGGGCATCGGCATCGGACGCGTCACGGCCAACATGCAGGATGCGCCGATCGACGATGCGGTGTACGTCGAGGACGCTGAGACCGTTCATTACGTGTACCGGTTGCTGCGTGAAGAGGGGCTGTTCGTCAGCAGCACCAGCGGAATCAATGTCGCAGCAGCGGTGCGCGTTGCACGCGACCTGGGGCCCGGGCATACAGTGGTCACGGTGCTGTGCGATACCGGCTCGAAGTATCTGTCGCGACTGTTCAATCGCGACTGGCTGGCCCAGAAGGGTTTGCTCGAGGCGGCGGGTCTTGCGGCCGCACCGGCATGAGCCGAGCTCCAGGCGCGCTGCTGCTGATGAGCATGCTGGCCGCGGCACCGGCGCATGCGCAATGGCTGTCACGCACCGTCGACGGCATCATGGGTACGCGCATCTACGTGGAGATCTGGGCCGATGACCAGGCCAAGGGCGAGGCAGCGATCGATGCCGTGATGGACGAAATGCGGCACATCGATGACACCATGAGCACCTACAAACCGAGCAGCGAGGTCTCCAGGGTCAACGCGCTCGCGGCCACGCAGCCGGTACCGATCAGCCTGGAACTGTTCAAGCTGCTGGGCACGGCGCTCGAGTACTCGCGTATCACGCAAGGCGCATTCGATATCACTTACGCCAGCGTCGGCTACATGTACGATTTTCGTGAGCACAAGAAACCGACTGAAAGCCAGATCGAGGCGGCGTTGCCGGCGGTGAGCTTTCGGCACGTGCTGCTCGACGCCAGGACGCACTCGGTGCGCTTTTCGCAGCCGGGTGTGCGCATAGATCTGGGCGGCATCGCCAAGGGCTATTCGGTCGATCGAGGCATCGAGATTCTGCAGGCGCGCGGCTACACCCACGCGCTGGTGAACGCCGGCGGCGACAGCCGCGTGATCGGTGATCGATTCGGCCGACCGTGGGTCGTGGGCATCCGACATCCGGACCACCCCGACCAGGTCATTACCCGCATACCGCTGGTGGACTCGGCGTTCTCGACCTCCGGCGACTATGAGCGCTATTTTGATGAGGGCGGCGTGCGCTACCACCACATCATCGATCCTCACACCGGACATTCGGCCAGCAAGGTGCGCAGCGCCACAGTCATCGCACCGACCGCGACGCGCACCGACGGGCTGTCGAAGACGGCATTCGTGCTCGGACCCGATGAGGCGATGAGAATCTACAACCGGCTCGATGACGTCGATGCGGTGCTGGTCGCGCCCGATGGGCGGATTCTGTACTCCAAGGGTTTGCAGCCGGGCGACACGCCGTCGGCGATCGCCGCGCCCGCAGCGGCCGCCCCGCCCGATGCCGCGGCTCCGGCGAGCCCGGCCGTGCACTGATCAGTCAGAAGCGCCTGGTGAAGCCGATGGTCAGGCCTCGCGGCAGAATCTGCACCATCACCGGTATCTCGCGGGTGCTGGCCCAGTACCCGGTGGCCGTTCCAAGCGCCCAGCCTGCGATCACATCGCTCTGCCAGTGGTCCTGGTGTTTCAGGCGAGCGAGTGCGTCGTAGACCGGCAACACTTCAAGCAGCCAGATCCAGGGCTTGTCGTGCGCGTACTGCAGGATGATCGGTGTCACGAAGCTCGCCTGCAGAGTGACCTGGCCGCTGGGAAAACTGGAGCAGCAATTGCCCTGGAACCATTTGTCCGGGTTACCGCCCTGGTTTGGCCGCGCGCGGCTGAAAGCGTATTTGAGGATTTCGGCACTGATGCCTGATACTACCGAGGCGTCGACCGATTGCCACAACGTATGGCCGAAGTCATCGTCGTTACCGAGCCACACAGCCCCGCCGGCCTCGAACAGCATGACGCCGTAGACCAGGCCCTGCTCGTAGTGCGTCGACCAGACGCCGTGATTGTCGTAATTCCACTTGTGATCGATGCCCAGCGGGCCACCAGCCGCCTGCGACAGGTCCGCGTAAAGCCCCAGCACCGCGAACATGACCATCGCCAGTGCTTCATCCATAAACTTTACTGAAGGAATTACTTTGCGCTGGCAAGTCACGGCATTCAATATAGCCGCTCCGCCGCGCGATTGCAGCCGCCGATGCCGAAAATCCAAATGAGCGTGCGTATCATTTCCTGTGACCGCTCTCGTGCCGACGCCGTGCTGGCGATCCTGAACGAGGCCATCGAAAACTCGACCGCATTGTACGACTATCAGCCACGTACGCGGGCAATGATGGATGCCTGGTACGACGCCAAGGAAAAGGCTCGTTATCCGGTGATCGGCGTCATTGACGAAGCCAACCAGCTTTTGGGTTTCGGCTCCTACGCTCCCTTTCGGGCCTGGCCGGCGTATAAATACACCATCGAGCACTCACTCTATGTCGAGCGCGCTCATCGCGGCCAGGGTGTCGGCAAGCTGCTGCTCGCCGAGCTCATCGCGACGGCGACGCGCCAGGACTACCACATGATCATTGGCGGCATCGATGCGCAGAATGCGGCCAGCATCGCGCTGCACCGGCGGCTGGGTTTCGAGCAGTGCGCGCATATCCGGCAGGCCGGTTTCAAGTTCAATCGCTGGCTGGATCTGAAATTCTATCAGCTGCTGCTGAATACACCTGCGCACCCCATCGACGGCTAGCCAATGCGATACCACGCCAGCCGGGCACCGGCGGCAATCAGACATGCGCCGCCGACACGTTCAAGCGTACTGGAGAAGCGCGCTGCAGTAATGGTGCGGGCGCGTGCGGCCAGGGCGGCGTACAGGCTCAGTACAGTGAATTCGATCAGCACCGAGCTGGTGCCGAGCAGCAGGATCTGCCAGGCCACGCTGCCCGCCGGGTTGATGAACTGCGGCAGCAGCGCGATGAAGAATACCAGCGCCTTCGGGTTGGCCGCCTGCACGAAGAATGCTCGGCTGAATGGCCTGTCGGGATTGCCAGTCGCGCGCTGCGGGGCGGCATGATGCGCGGCCGCGCGCGTGAGCAGCATGCGCAGGCCGATCCATAGCAGGTAGGCCGCGCCGGCCCATTTCACGGCGCTGAACACCGCGTGCGAGGCCACGATTACGGCCGCGATACCCGTGGCTGACAACGCAAAGTAGAAGGTGTTGCCGGCCAGGATCCCCGCCGCGGCCGCGCTGGCCGGCGCAAAGCCGCGACGCAGCGCCGTGGCCAGCACGAACAGCACCGCCGGCCCGGGAATAAAACACAGCACCGTCTCGGTAAGGCAGAACAAAAGCCAGGTTTGCAATGTCATAGCCGGATCATGCAAGTTATGCTGCCCGTCTGGCCACTGTGTCTTGAGGTACCTATGCGACGACACTTGCTGCTCGGGTTGCTGCTGCTGGCAATCACTCCCTCGGCGTACTGCGCTGCCGCCTGGGTCCAGGGCAGCAATTACTTTCTGATCCAGCCCGCTCAGGCCACATCGGTCGCACCCGGGAAGATCGAAGTCACGGAGGTCTTCTCTTACGCCTGCCCGGCCTGTAACCGCTTCTATCCGGTCGTGGACCGGCTGCGCACGGCACTGCCTGCCAATGCCGAACTGAACTTTGTCGCCGCTGCCTTCAGGGCGGATGAGGACTGGCCGATGTTCCAGCGCGCCTACTACACGGCGCAGTTGATGGACATCGATAAAAAAACCCATGACGCCATGTTCGATGCGGTGTGGAAGACCGGCGAGCTGGCAGTGTTCGACCCGCGTACCCAGAGGATCAAGCTGCCGGCTCCAGGCATCGAGGATGCGGCGCGGTTCTATGCACGGGTCGCCGGCGTGAAGCCGGAGACATTCATCGCCAACGCGGGTTCTTTCGGCGTCGATGTCAAGATTCGCCAGGCGGACCAGCTCATCAGGGCGGCGCGGATCGACGAGACGCCGACAATCCTTGTCAACGGCAAATACCGCATTACGCTGGGCTCAGCCGGCGGCGACGATCAGCTGATCGAGCTGGTGAAATTCCTGGTGGCGCAGGAGAGCGCAAACCACCCAGCGCCGAAGCCCCACTGAGCGCACCGACGTTCGCGGCTCTGTTCGGCTCAGCCCGTGTTCCTGGCCTTGTCGCCGCTCGCGCGCGTTGTCGAGGATCCGCTGTATCTGTACCGAGCCGGCGCCGAGTGCCGCCAGGACAGTAAGCGTTGTCATGACTTTCATCGTGGGTCCTGCAGCTCATCCGTCAGACAGTGATCAGTCTGTTAGCGGTAAAGCGGCGAAGAACTGATGCACTATGATGGCCCAGTGCGACATAGGCCCGCCGCCGCGAAGGCAGGTCTGATACGGCTCACCAATAGACAGTGCTCGCGCCGCGCGGTGCACATGGAGAATCAGCCGGCCTGATAGGCGCGCCAGCCGCCGAAGTCGCTGATGTCCTGCGCGCGGCTCACGGCGTGCGCCTCGCACAGAAAACCGCTGACCTGACGGCCGTCAGCGAGCGTCAATTTGCCGATCGCGAGCGGCGCGGGTATGTCGGCCACGAAAGTGCCGAACGCCGCCGCGGGCACCGACCAGACCTCAACTTCGATGGCGGCGCCCTGCGTTTCGACGCGCACCAGGCCGGGGCGAGCCGGTGGGCCTCCGGGCAGGGCATACAGGCGATAGTCCGGCGTCGTCACCGCGCGCTCGAGCAGCACCGCGCCACGCTCGATCAGCTGGTGATTCAACGGCAGTCCCTGCAGGTGCGCACCGCAGACGGCGAGCGAAATGCCGTCGATCAATGAGGCCCAGTCATACGGCGGTGCCGCGCCGAGCGGCAGCGGCAGTGCACCGAGGCGCGGCGCGCCGCAGCGCTGCAATCTGGCCGCGAGCCGCAGCAGCTCGAAATCGCTCCAGGCGGGACCGGCGAGCGTCACGCCAAACGGCAGTCCTGCGCCGGTGAAGCCGGCCGGCACGGCCACAGC
>DATNNU010000014.1:0-2866 GCA_035601675.1 Steroidobacteraceae bacterium
ACGTCGTGCACCGCGGCGAAGCGCAGCGTGCCGCTCCACGGACGATCGCCCGAGGTCTCATTGCCCACCAGGAAGGCAAAACTGGTATCCCAGTTGTTGTTCGATCCGCCGGTGGTGCTGTCGACATCGCCGGTGAACACACCGTTGACGTACAGCCGGCGCCCGTGGGTCGCATCGTAGGTCATCACCACGTGCTGCAGCGCCGCCTGCGCCAGCTGAGTGTTGGGGTTGGTTATCAGGCTAGGCGCACCGTTCTGGTCGCTGGCGCTGCTGCGCGCGAATGCTTCGTACTGGAAGGCATCCTGGGCCACGGTAAAATTGCGCAACTTGTCGCCGCCCGAGTAGCTGGCGATGTAGGCCTTGGTCTGAGTGACGTTCGCTGCGTTGACCCACAGCTCGACGCTGTACTGGCCACTGGCGCTCAACTTGGTATAAAGCTTGGAGCTGGTCGCCGTGCTCGCCTGAGCCCGGCCGTTGACGCCGAAGCTCACGCCCCAGCCCCCCACCCAGCCGGTATTGCCGCTGAGCGTGAGGTCCATGCCCGGATCCACGCCGCTGGTGTCATAGGCGATCGTGCCGGTGCCTTCCTTGAATTCCCATTTGGCAATCGCGTGCGAGTCGTAGCGATTGGCGCCCGAGGCGACCGTACCCTGGGTGAGCGACAGAGCCTTCGAGACCACCAGCGTCGGATCAACCGGGGAGATGGCAATGCCGTTGGCGTACGCCTGCAGCGCTGCGAGCATGATGGCGGCACTGGCCGGACAGTTCACCGGATTGCCCCAGCAGTTGTGCGACTGCTGCGCCAGACGCAGATAGAACACGGAATTGGTCGGCGTATTCAGGTCGATCTCGGGCTGCGCGGCGAGATAGGCCTCGATCACGCTGCCGCTGGCGAAGTACGGCGATTGCGGCGTGGCAGCAGTATCGGAATGGCAGCGCGAGCAGTATTGCTGCACCACCGGGTACACGGTGGTGCTAAACAGGGTCGCGTCGGCCGGAAATACCTTGGTCGCGCCAACCGTCTGCGATGGCGGAGCGGTCAGTTTGATCTTGGTGCCGGCCGACGACCCAGAGCCACCCCCCGCCCAGTTGCTGATCCAGGTGGTCAGAATGTCGGCGCAGGCCTGCGGGCTCGACAGCCAGCAGTTATGCCCGCCGGCGACCTTTTGCACCATCAGCGAGGTTTCCGGCTGCGACAGGTTCACTACCGTGAGCGCGGCGCTGTAAGCCAGATTGATGTCGTCGGAACGCGCGAACATCGGCGTCTGCCCGCCGGCCTTGTGGCAATTGCCGCAGCGATTGCTCGGGGAGATGTTGACCCACAGGTTCGACTCGAACGCCTGCACGTCGGCGCTGCCGGGGGCCGGTCCGGTATAGGTGGCGACCTGCGCTGCTGCCTGCAGATTCGGATTTTGCGTGGTCGGCGCGCCGCCGGAACAGGCGGCGAGCAGCAGCGTCGCAATCACCGTCAGCAGGCCGGCTACCGTCACTGGTTTCATCAGGGCATTCACGACATGGCCTCCTACTGGCCCATACAGTAGACGGCGCTTTCCGCAAACGCCGTCTTCATGTTGTAGTTCGACGAGACGAAGTCAGAGGTGATCTTCGTCGCCTGCGCGCGATCGGCCGCGTTGCTTGGCGGGCGCAGACACATCGCCTGAAATACTTTCTGGACCTGGCAGTTGGCAAACTGCGTCGAGTTCTCAATTTCCTGGCCGAATGACCTGGCCCCGTTGCCGCTGCCCGGCAGCGCATTGCTCCAGCCCAGCAGCGCGTTCGAGCCGCTGCGCCAGTAGTTGATCCAGCTGTCGTCGATGGTGACGTGTCCGTACGGAAAGTTGCCGGTGTTGATGGCGTACTTGCCCTGTACCTGGCCGGGGGTGTAGACCATCTTGCCGCTGTTGACGTCGAACTCGTAGTAGGCGAACGCGCCGGCGAGCGCATCCATACCTGAGTGACAGCCGATGCAGGTGCTGAGAAACACCCGGCTATCGCCGCCCGGAGAGCGCGACGGATCCTGGCGGATCCGGTCCGGCGGCCGTGTGATGTCCATGATCTCGTTCAGGTCATCACACATGTAATTGATCATCGTGAACCGGACCATCGCGCGGTTGGTGCCCTTGTAGAAGAAGGCCGAGGCCCCGCCCAGCGTGGTCATGACACCCGCGGTCGCCGCCGCCGGAATTCCCGTCAGCGCGGACTGCGTCTGCGGCTGCAGCACCTTCGACAGATCGGCGCCGTTGGTATCGAGGTACTGGTAATGATTGTTGTTGGCCGGCGAATAGGCCGGCGCCCCGGACACGTTGCCGGTATAGATCAGGTCCGCCGACAGCACCGTGTTGAACGGGACGTTGTCGCGCACCATACCGATGATGGTGGCGGTGTAGTCGTTCAACGGCACGAACACCGACTGCGCCTTGTTGGTCATCGGCGCGGCGAAGTTGCGCAATGTGACGTTGTAGAAGTTCGGATCCTGCATCGCGAGCTGCGCCGCGGCCAGCGCATTGTTGGCGCTGATGTCGGTCGACATCTGCGTCAGCACCGTGGCACTCGGCAGCGTGCCGGTGATGCGGCCGAACAGGCGTTCGGCCTGCTCGGTCGAACCGGCAAGCACCGGTGCAAGCGGCTGCAGCGCCGGCAGCAAAGCCATAGCGACTGCGAGCATCCTGCGCGCACCCGATCTGTTTGAGCGGTCGAACATTGCCATGAACTCCCTGCCTGCGTCCGCAACTGCACTCTGGTCACGATTAAACTGGCCGCCATCATAGGCACGATGGCGCGCGCCGCGTAATGTCGCTGCGCGACGACGTTCCGTGTAGTTACGTCAATAGCGCTATGCTTATCGCCATGAAACAGCGGTGTGGCG
>DATNNU010000015.1:0-16678 GCA_035601675.1 Steroidobacteraceae bacterium
CGAGCGGCCTCCGCGTCCTGCGATGCATAGCTTAAGAACACGGCCCGCGGGGGCTCGATCGTCAACGTCCTGCTCCTACCAGCCGCGACCCGCGATCATGCCAGAGATGCCGCCATCGCAGGCCCCCGGCGCGACGCAAGGATGCCAGCTCCGAGGCAAGAGTCCGGGCGCGCCATGCGCGCAGCCTATTTGGTGGGGATGCGGTCGATCTTGGCGGCGCAGATGAAATCGTTCTCGGACAGGCCGCCGATGGCGTGCGTGGAGTAGCGCACGCGGCAGTAGCTGTAGCCGAGCTCGAGGTCCGGATGGTGGTCCTCGATATTGGCGACGTGCGCGAGTGCATTGACGAAGCTCATGGTGCGGTAGAAGTCGCGGAAAGCGAATTCGCGCTTGATGGCCTTGCCGTCTTCGATCAGGCGCCAGTCGGGCGATAGCTGCTTGAGCTCGGCCTTTGCCTGTTCGGCGGAGTAGGCGGCGACCTTGCCTTCGCAGGGCTTGCAGCGGCGTTCGACCAGTTCGATCATGGGTGCGGCTCCTTCAGCTCTGAACCCGGCGCGCGTAGGTGCGCGCGACGTACTGCTCCACCAGCTCCTGGAATTCCTCAGCGATGCGCTCGCCCTTGAGCGTCACGGTCTTGGCGCCGTCTTCGTACACCGGCGCCACCGGCCGCTCGCCGGTGCCGGGCAGGCTGATGCCGATGTTGGCGCGTTTGCTCTCGCCGGGCCCGTTGACGACGCAGCCCATGACGGCCACGGTCATGTCCTCGACGCCGTCGTAGACGCTACGCCAGCCCGGCATGCGGTCGCGCAGGTGGCGCTGGATGCGATCGGCCAGGGTCTGGAAATAGGTGCTGGTGGTGCGGCCGCAGCCGGGGCAGGCGGTCACCAGTGGCGTAAACGAGCGCAGGCCCATGGTCTGCAGCAGTTCCTGCGCGACGATGACCTCGCGCGTGCGATCGCCGTCCGGCTCCGGAGTCAGCGAGACGCGAATCGTGTCGCCGATGCCCTGCTGCAGCAGGATCGCCATTGCCGCCGAGGAGGCGACGATGCCCTTGGAACCCATGCCGGCCTCGGTCAGCCCCAGGTGCAGCGGGAAAGTGCAGCGTGACGCGAGCTCGGTGTAGACGGCTACCAGGTCCTGCACCGCGCTGACCTTGGCCGAGAGCACGATATGATCGCGCGCCAGGCCGAGTTCCACGGCGCGTTCCGCGCTGTCGAGGGCGGAGCGCACGATGGCATCGCGCATGACTTCCTGCGCCGACTCGGGCTCGCTCTTGCGGCTGTTCTCGTCCATCAGCCGCAGCAGCAGGTCCTGGTCGAGACTGCCCCAATTGACGCCAATGCGTACCGGTTTGTCGTTGCGGCACGCAATCTCGATCATTTCCGCGAACTGCGAGTCACGCTTGCTGCCGCGCCCGACGTTGCCCGGATTGATGCGGTACTTGGCGAGCACCGCGGCACAGCCAGGGTGCTCCTGCAACAGCTTGTGCCCGTTGAAATGAAAGTCGCCGATCAGCGGCACCGTACAGCGCAGCTGCCGCAGACGCTGATCGATAAGCGGCACGGCCGCGGCGGCCTCGGCGGTATTGACCGTAACGCGCACCAGCTCGGAACCGGCTGCGGCCAGTTGCTGCACCTGGCGTGCGGTGGCTTCGACGTCGGCGGTGTCGGTGTTGGTCATCGACTGCACCACGATTGGTGCCTGGCCGCCGATTGTGACGCCGGCGACCTTGACCGGCAGGCTGGTGTGGCGATTGCGTAGCATGTGCCTATTGTAATGGCAAATCGTAGTGACGATGCGGCGGGCGCTGCTATCATTCCACTACCCGTTGATTCATCAGGAGACGGGTGCACAGCGGAGTCAAGTCTGGGCAGGCACACCTGTTTGTACGACCTGGCCGTGGCCCTGGGGGCACGCATGGTCGATTTCGGCGGCTGGGACATGCCGGTCGCCTTCGGCTCGCAGATCGAAGAGCACCATGCGGTGCGCAATGCAGCCGGCGTGTTCGACGTATCCCACATGTGCGTGGTGGATCTGATCGGGGGGCGCACGCGCGAGCTCCTGTCGCGGTTGCTGGCCAATGACATCGCCCGTCTCAAAGTACCGGGCAGTGCGCTCTACAGCTGTATGCTCAACGAGCAGGGCGGGGTCATCGACGATCTGATCGCCTATTACCTGGCCGACGATCATTTCCGTCTGGTGGTCAACGCGAGCACGCGCGACAAGGACCTGACCTGGATCGGCGCCCATGCGACCCAGCTGGACCTCAGGCTGCTGGAGCGCCGGGATCTGGCCATGCTGGCGGTTCAGGGCCCGCTGGCGCGCCAGCGCACCGCGACGCTGCTGTCGTCCGAGGCCGCCTCGGCGGTGATGTCGCTGCTGCCGTTTCACGGTGCACAGATCGGCGACTGGTTCGTCGCGCGTACCGGTTACACCGGCGAGGACGGCTTTGAGATCATGCTGCCGGCGGGCGACGCAGCAAAATTGTGGCAGGGTCTCAATGCTGCGGGCGTGCGCTCGTGCGGCCTCGGGGCCCGTGACACGCTGCGGCTGGAGGCCGGCATGAACCTCTACGGCAACGACATGGACGAGCACACCAATCCGCTCGAGTCGGGGCTGGCGTGGACCGTTGCCTTTGCACCGACGCAGCGCGATTTCATCGGCCGCGCCGCGCTGGAGCTGATCCGCGCGCGCGGCAGCGAGCACAAGCGGGTCGGACTGGTGCTGCAGGAGCGTGCCGTGCTGCGCAGCCATCAACGTGTCATTGTGTCCGGCGGTGGCGAAGGCGAAGTCACCAGCGGCACCTATTCACCGACGCTGTCGCGCTCCATCGGCCTGGCGCGCGTGCCGATCTCGACTGGTGCATCGGTACAGGTGGAGGTGCGCGGCCGGATGTTGCCGGCGCTGACCGTGCGGCCGCCGTTCGTGCGCCACGGACGGCCCTTGATTCAGCTGTAATCGTGATCGAGCTTCAATTGCCGCGGCAGTTGAGCTGGGAACTGGTGTTCGTCAGGAGTGGGGTGGATGAGCAAGATTCCGGCAGACCTCAAATATACGCGCAGCCACGAGTGGCTGAAGACGATGCCGGACGGCATCATCGAGATCGGCATCAGCGATCATGCGCAGGAGGCGCTGGGTGATCTGGTGTTCGTCGAGCTGCCCGAGGTCGGCCGTAGTCTCGCCGCCGGTGAGGCCTGCGCGGTGGTCGAATCGGTGAAGGCCGCCTCCGACATCTATGCGCCCGTGGCCGCGACGGTGGTGGCGATCAATGTACAGTTGGCCGAGGCGCCGGAGTTGATTAACCAGGATCCTTATGGCCGCGGCTGGATCCTGCGGCTCAAACCGACGGCCCAGGGCGCCGACTCGGGGCTGCTGTCGGCGCACGACTACCAGGTGCTTGCCGCCGAAGGCTGAAGGATCGAATGCCTTTCATTCCGCACACCGATGAGGACGAACGCGAGATGCTGGCGGCCATCGGTGCGCCGGGCATCGAGGCGCTGTTCGATGAGATACCGCCGAATCTGCGGGTGCAGTCGCTCGATGAGCTGCCGACCGGCCTGAGCGAGCTCGAGGTGATGCAGCTCATGTCGGCGCGCGCACGAGCGGACGGGCGCCCGTCGTGCTTCATCGGCGCCGGCGCGTATGAGCACCATATCCCCGCAGCGGTATGGTCCACGATCACGCGCGGCGAGTTCTACAGCGCCTACACGCCCTACCAGGCCGAAGCCAGCCAGGGCACGCTGCAGTCGATCTACGAGTACCAGAGCATGATGGCGAGCCTGACGGGCATGCAGGTCTCGAACGCATCGCTGTACGACGGCGCCACTGCGGTCGCCGAAGCCTGCCTGATGGCGGTGCGCGCCAACCGGCGTTCCAAAGCCTCGCGCATCCTGCTGCCGCGCAGTCTGCATCCGCACTATCGCGCGGTCACGCTCACCACCGCGCTGAATCAGGGTTTGACATTCGACACTCTGCCGTACGTGCGCGACGCGGGGCATCTTGGCCTTGATGCAGTCGCGACGCATGACGGCCAGGACTTCACGGCGTTGCTGATCCAGCAGCCGAATTTCTTCGGCGTGATCGAGGACGTCGATGCACTGACCGATTGGGCGCATGAGCGCGAGGCACTGGTGATTGCGGTGGTTAATCCGATCTCGCTGGCGCTGCTCAAACCGCCGGGCGAATGGGGAGTGAAGGGTGCGGACATCGTCGTCGGCGAGGGTCAGCCGCTGGGCTGTCCGCTGTCGTCGGGCGGCCCGTACTTCGGTTTCATGACCACGCGCATGCAGCACGTGCGGCAGATGCCGGGACGCATCGTCGGCGGTACGGTCGACGCCGATGGCCGGCCGGGGTTTTCGTTGACGCTGCAGGCGCGCGAGCAGCACATCCGGCGTGCCAAGGCGACTTCGAATATCTGTACCAACCAGGGCCTGCTGATGATGGCGGGCACGCTGTATCTGTCGCTGATGGGCGCGGAAGGCCTGGAGCGTGTGGCGGCGACATCGATGGCGCGCACCGAGGAGCTGCTGCGCGCACTGACTTGCATCCCGGGCGTGCGGCGCGTATTCGCGCGGCCGACATTTCATGAAGCAGTGCTGTCGCTGGATCGGCCTGTGGCCCCGGTGCTCTCGGCGCTGGCCCAGCGCGGCATTCAGGGCGGCATGGATCTGACCGAGCACTACCCCGAACTCGGACCGGCGCTGCTGGTGTGCGCGACCGAGACCAAGAGCAGCGCCGACATTGAAGCCTACGCGAGCGCGCTCTCGGAGGCGCTGCGCGCTGCGCGCGCGGCTTAGGCACATGAGCCTGGAGCTACGCGAGAAGCTTATTTTCGAATATTCCCGACCGGGGCGCGGCGCCCGCGGCCAATGGCCAAAACTGCCCGCGAGTGCCGCCGTCGACGCGCTGCCCGAGACGCTGCGGCGGCGGCGCCGGCCGTTGCTGCCCGAGGTCAGTGAATTAGACGCGGTGCGCCACTACACGCGCCTGTCGCAGCTGAATTTCTCGATCGATACGCATTTCTATCCGCTCGGCTCCTGCACCATGAAGTACAACCCCAGGGGCTGCAATGCCGCGGCGCTGCTGCCGGAGTTCCTGGGGCGCCATCCGCTCGCGCCCGCCGAGCATGGTCAGGGATTCCTCACCTGCATGTACGAACTGCAGGAGATGCTCAAGGCGGTCACCGGCATGCGCGGCGTGGCGTTGAGCCCGCTGGCGGGAGCACACGGGGAGTTCGCCGGCGTGGCGATGATTCGCGCCTATCACCGTGCGCACGGTGATCTGGCGCGCGATGAGATCATCGTGCCGCAGGCCGCGCACGGCACTAATCCCGCGACCGCGACCATGTGCGGCTGCGTGGCGCGCGAAGTGGCCGTAGGGGCCGACGGCGACGCTGATCTGGAAGCGCTGCGCGCGGCGGTGGGCCCGAAGACTGCCGGCATCATGCTGACCAATCCGTCGACGCTCGGCGTGTTCGAACGGCGCATCGAAGAGGTCGCGCGTATCGTGCATCAGGCTGGCGGCCTGCTGTACTACGACGGCGCCAATCTCAACGCCATTCTCGGCAAGGTGCGTCCGGGCGACATGGGATTCGACGTGATCCACATGAATCTGCACAAGACTTTCTCAACGCCGCATGGCGGCGGCGGCCCGGGTGCGGGTGCGGTGGGCGTGTCGGCGCGGCTGCTGCCGTTTCTACCGTTGCCGATCGTCGGGCGTGAGCCGGATGCCGAACGCGAGCGCGGCGCCGGCCAACCGGCGTATCGCTGGCTGGGCGAGCGTGATCTGCCGCAGTCGATCGGCCGGCTCACCGGCTTCGGCGGCAATGCCGGCGTGCTGCTGCGGGCCTACGTCTACATGCGCATGCTCGGTCGCGAGGGCATGCGGCGCGTCGGCGAATATGCGACTTTGAACGCAAACTATCTGTCGGCGCGGCTGCAGCAGGCTGGCTTCGAGGCGGCGTATCCGCAGCGGCGCGCGAGCCATGAGTTCATCCTCACGCTCAAGCGGGCGGAGCAGGATTACGGTGTGACCGCGATGGATGTGGCCAAGCGCTTGCTCGACCTGGGCTTCCATGCGCCGACGACGTATTTCCCGATGTTGATCAGCGAGTGCCTGCTGATAGAGCCCACCGAGACCGAGAGCAAGCAGACGCTCGATGCGTTCGTGAGCGCGATGGCGCAGATTCTGCGCGAGGCGCAGGAGGACCCCGAGCAGCTGCACGGCGCTCCGCATAAATTGCCGGTGCGGCGGCTGGACGATGTACGGGCCGCGCGCGAGCTGAACCTGGTCTACCAGGGGCCGCCGGCGTGATCCAGCGCGAGAAACTCCGGGGCGTGGGGCGCGCGGTGCGGGCCTTTGTTTCCAGTGCGAAGGGCTTTGTCGGCGCGTTTCGCGAGGAGGCCGCGTTTCGCCAGGAGCTGCTGTTCGCCGGCCTGGCGCTGCCGCTGGCGCTATGGCTCGGACACAGTGGTATCGAGCGTGCGCTGCTCACGGGGCCGGTACTGCTAATTCTGATCGTCGAGCTGCTCAACAGCGCCATCGAGGCGACGGTGGACCGCATCAGCCTGGAGCGTCATGTGCTCGCGGGACTGGCCAAGGATATTGGCTCGGCAGCGGTAATGCTGTCGTTCATCCTGCTGGGCGTAGTCTGGCTGCTGGTGCTGAGCGGACGCTAATAGCGAGTTGCTGTGCGCTTCTCACCGCGGGCGGCGGGCGCGCCGCCCGAACAGGACATAACACTTTGCATGCAGGGGTTCCCAATCGATGACGGCACTGATTTGCGGTTCGATGGCCTATGACACGGTGATGGTGTTCGAGGGAAAGTTTCGCGATCACATCCTGGCCGATCGCCTGCACGTGCTGAACGTGTCGTTCCTGGTGCCGTCGATGCGGCGCAATTTCGGCGGCTGCGCCGGCAATATCGCCTACAACCTCAAGCTGCTCGGCGGCGAGGGCCTGATCATGGCGACCGTCGGACATGACTTCGCACCTTATTCCGAGTGGCTGGAACGCAGCCGCCTGCCACTGACGCACGTGCGCATCGTGGCGGACCAATTCACCGCGCAGGCGTACATAACCACCGATCTGGAAAACAACCAGATCACCGCTTTTCACCCCGGGGCGATGAACTATTCGCACCTGAATCGGGTCACTGACAGCATCGGCATCAAGCTCGGTATCGTGTCGCCCGACGGGCGGCAGGGTATGCTCGAGCACGCCGAGCAGTTCGCCGCCGCGGGGGTGCCGTTTGTCTTCGATCCGGGCCAGGGTCTGCCGATGTTCGACCAGGTCGAGCTGCGCGATTTCATCGCCCGCGCGGCATGGGTGGCGGTGAACGACTATGAAGCGAGTCTGTTGGCGGAGCGCAGCGGCTGGTCGCTGGAGGAAATCGCAACGCGGGTGCGCGCCCTGATCGTTACCCGCGGTGCTGAAGGCTCGTGGATATTTGCCGACGGTGAGCGACGCGAGATTGCGGCGGTGAAAGCGGCCCGGATCGCCGATCCGACCGGCTGCGGCGATGCCTATCGCGCCGGACTGCTGTTCGGACTGGCGCGGGGACTTGATTGGCACACGACCGGGCGCGTGGCTGCGCTGCTGGCCGCGATCAAGATCGAGCAACACGGTACCCAGCAGCATCGCTGCAGTGCAGATGAATTTAGTGACCGTTTCAAAGCGGCCTTTGGATATTCCCTATGACATTCAGGCTCTGGGCTGTGGCGATCTGGGCTGTGGTGAGCTGCGCTGCGCTGTTCGCATCGGCGGCGGCATCGGCAGGGCCTGCGCCGCCGCCCGCCACTGCCGTACCGCCCGCGGCGACGACGCCGGCTACGGGCGAGGGCGTGCCGGCCGCGCCGCGGGCGCCGCCGAAGCTGCCGGCAGCGGTGCCCATTGCCGCAGGTGAGGAAGCGTCGGCGGCCGATTGGGCAGCGACGCTGGAGCGCATCGCGGGCAGCGTCGTTGCGATTCAGATCGATCAGTCGCGCTCGTTCGACACCGAGCGCAACACTTCCGCCCAGGCAACCGGCTTCGTGGTCGACGCCGAGCGGGGTCTGATACTGACCAACCGGCATGTCGTGACCCCCGGCCCGGTGACCGCGGAGGCGACGTTTCTCAATCGCGAGGAAGTACAGCTGTATCCGGTGTATCGCGATCCGGTGCATGACTTCGGCATCTATCACTATGATCCGAGCAAGCTGAAGTTCATCAGCCCCAAGGCGCTGCCGCTGGCGCCGCAGGCAGCACAGGTCGGGCGCGAGATCCGGGTGGTCGGCAACAACGCCGGCGAACAGCTGTCGATACTCGCCGGCACCCTGGCGCGGCTCGATCGCGAGGCGCCGGACTACGGTCTCGGCCGCTACAACGACTTCAATACCTTCTATATCCAGGCGGCGTCGGGCACCTCAGGCGGCTCCTCGGGCTCGCCCGTGATCGATATCCATGGCCGCGTAGTGGCACTCAATGCCGGCGGCGCCAGCGGCGCGGCATCGAGCTTCTATCTGCCGCTCGACCGCGTGCGGCGTGCGCTGCAGCTGATCCAGCAGGGCAAGCCGGTCACACGCGGCACGCTGGAGACGGAATTCCGCTACCGGCCGTTCGACGAACTGCGGCGACTGGGACTGCAGAGCGGCACCGAGACCGAGGCTCGCAAATCGCAGTCCGACGGTACCGGCATGCTGGTGGTGTGGAATGTGCAGCCAGGCTCGTCCAGCGATGGCGTGCTCGAGCCGGGCGACATCCTGGTGCGGGTCAATGGGCAGCTGGTGACACGCTTCGATCCGCTGGAGTCCGTACTCGACGATGCCGTCGGCGGCAATGTCGAGCTGCAGCTGCAGCGCGGCGGAACCCCGTACACCGCCAAGCTCAAGGTCGATGACCTCGACTCGATCACGCCGGCGTCATATCTTGAGATCGGCGACGGCGTCGTGCATACGCTGTCATACCAGGAGGCGCGTGCGTTTCATCGCCCCATTCGTGGCGTATTCGTCGCCGCGTCGGGCTATATATTTGATGCCGCCGGCGTGCCTCGCGGCGCGATCATCACCGAGCTGAACTCGACGAAGATCGACACCCTGGCGGATTTCACCGCCGCGATCGGCGAGCTCGGCGACGGCGCGCGCGTGACTGTGCGCTACGTGACCATCGACGATCCCAACACCAGTCAGCTGCGCTCGATACGCATCGATCGGCGCTGGTTCCCGGCGCGCCAATGTCAGCGCGACGACCGCGTCGGTTACTGGCCGTGCACCGATCTGCCGTCAAACGCCAAGGTGGAACTGCCCGCACCGGCCTCGGCGCAGCTACCGCGTATCGATGACCGGTATGCGGCCGCGATCGCCCCGTCGCTGGTGTTCATTACCTTCGATATGCCGTATGCGGTGTCGGGAGTCACCGAGCGCAACTACCACGGCGCCGGACTGATCATCGACGCCGAACGCGGGCTGATCATCACCGACCGCAATACCGTGCCGGTCTCGGTCGGCGACGTGCGGCTGACCTTCGCCGGCACCATCGAGATTCCCGGCGAGATCGTGTACGTGCACCCGCTGCATAACCTTGCGGTTATTCATTACGACCCGAAGCTCATCGGTACGACTGCGATCAAGCCGGCCAGGCTCGAAACGGCGGCGCTGAAAGCCGGCGAGACCGTCAATGTGGTCGGACTGGATGGCGGCGGCGAGCTGAAGTCCCGTATCACCACCATCGCCGATGTCGATCCGCTGCAGCTGCCGCTGTCGCGCTCGGTGCAGTTTCGCGAGAGCAATCTCGAAGTCGCCACGCTGGTGAATTCGCCGGATGATTTCGTCGGCGTGCTGGCCGACGACCTGGGCCGGGTGCGCGGCCTGTGGGCGAGTTTCGCCTCGGACAACGGCCGCGAGCTGGTACAGGAGAATCGCGGTATGTCGAGCGACCTGGTGGCCGAGACGCTCGATATCGTGCGTCAGCGCCGGCCGCTGCATTCATTGGAGGCAGAGTTCAGCCAGCAGTCGCTGGCGAGCGCGCGCCGATTGGGATTGAGCGACGCCTGGGTGCTGCGCATCGAAAAGGCCAACCCGGCGGCGCGCGAAGTCCTGAGCGTCGCGCGACTGGTGGCTGGTAGCGATGCTGCGCGCATGCTGCAGCCAGGTGACATATTGCTGGCGATCGACGACAAGCCAGTGACGCAGTTTCGCGATGTCGAACTGGCTGTGGCGAATAAGGAAGTCGTCAGCGCGACACTGTGGCGGGTCGATGGCGAAAAGACGCTTATGGTAAAGACGGCGACCCTCTCGGGCCGCGACGTCGAGCGCCTGGTGCAGTGGGCCGGTGCGACGCTGCAGGCGCCGCATCGGGCCATCAGTGCGCAGCGCGGCATCCCGCCGGAAGGCGTCTATATCGCGTATTTCCAGTTTGGCTCGCCGGCGGCGCGCTTCGGGCTGGTGCCGGGACGGCGAATCGTCGAGGTCGACGGCCAACCGACGCCCGATCTTGACGTGTTTCTGCGACAAGTGGGCGGCAGGCCGGATCGCTCATCGCTGCGAATCAAGACCTTGGGCTGGAATGGGGCCCCGGAAGTGATCACGCTGAAGCTCGATCGGCACTATTGGCCGTCGTATGAGCTACAGCGCACCGCCAGCGGCTGGGAGCGACATTCGCTCGAATAGCGTCGTATGCGGCCGGTACAATTGGCGCCATGGTCAGAATCGTTCGCGCCACACCAATCGAACTTGCGACCGCCGTGCAGGCATTGCGCGACGGCGAGCTGGTCGCGTTCCCGACCGAGACCGTCTACGGCCTGGGAGCCCACGCCGGCTATCCGGCCGCGCTGCGGCGGATTTTTGAACTCAAGGGTCGGCCGAGCACCCACCCGTTGATCGTGCACATCGATAGTCCCCGCTACCTGACGCGCTGGGCGCGCGAGGTGCCCGAGGCGGCACAGCAGCTGGCCGAACACTTCTGGCCCGGGCCGCTGACGCTGGTATTGCCGCGTGCGGAAAACGTGCATCGGCTGATCACAGGCGGACAGGATACGGTGGCGGTGCGTGTACCCGCGCATCCGATGGCGCAGCAGTTGCTGACGGCCTTTGGCGGCGGAATCGCCGCGCCATCCGCCAATCGCTACGGGCGCGTCAGCCCGACCCGGGCCGAGCATGTGCGTGAGGAATTCGGCGCCGACGTTCGCGTGTTGCTCGATGGCGGCGAGTGCAAGCTGGGGCTCGAGTCGACCATCGTCGCCTGCCTCGATGGCAAGGTGCGGCTGCTGCGCCCCGGCGCCTTGACCTTGTCGCAATTGGAACGCGTGGTCGGCGAGGTGCTGACCGAGACCACGGCGCAGACGCCGCGCGTGCCGGGCAGTGCGGGCGCGCACTATGCGACGACGACGCCGCTGTCGCTGGTTCCCAGCAACGAGCTCGAGGAGCGGGTGGCGTCGTTGACTGAAGGCGGTGTGCGCGTCGCCGTACTGGCTCAGCAGCCGCCGTTGGGAACCTATCGGCTGACCACCTGGATCAACGGCGGACAGCGTCCCGAGAACTATGCGCACGATCTGTACGCGCATCTGCGCACGCTCGATAAAGCCGGCTGCGCCCGCATCCTGGTGCAGGACGTCCCGGCCGACGAGCGCTGGGACGCCGCCTATGACCGCCTGCACCGCGCGGCCGCGGCCGCGGCCAACGCCACCGAGCTTGCCGACGACAACGATTCCGTGGCAGTAGGCGTGCCGGGCTGATGGCGCGCTCCATCGATCCCTTCCAGCCGGAGCATATCCGGCGGCTGGTGCGCGAGTTTGGCTCGCCGCTGCTGATCGTCGATTGCGCGCGGGTGCGGGCGCAGTATCGAAAACTATGCCGCGCGCTGCCAGGCGTGGCCCTGCACTACGCGCTCAAGCCGCTGCCGCATCCGGCGGTAGTGCGAACCGTCGTCGAGCAAGGCGGCTGGCTGGACCTGGCGACCACCGGCGAGGTGCAGCTGGCGCAGTCGCAAAGAGTGGATCCGAAGCGCTGCATACATACTCATCCGATCAAGCGCGCGCGCGACATCCGCAATGCACTCGAATTCGGCGTGCGTACCTTCGTCGCCGACAACGCCGATGAGCTGCGCAAGTTCAAACCCTACGGTGAACGCGCGGCGCTGCTGCTGCGCGTGTCGTTCCGCAACCCGGGCGCGGTATGCGATCTGTCGCGCAAGTTCGGTTGCGATCCGGAGGATGCGCTGGCACTGGCGAAACTCGCGGCCTCGCTCGGCGTCGATGTGCAGGGCTTTTCGTTCCACGTCGGCTCACAGGCGGCCGATGCGCTCAAGCACGTCGAGGCGATCGAGGCGTGCACGCGGCTGCTGGCCGCGGCCCGCCGCGCGCGGCTAGGCAGCCTTGATACGCTCGATATCGGCGGCGGGTTTCCGATTGATTACCTGCAGCACGCAGTCGATATCCGGCGCTTCTGCGCCCCGATACGCTCGGCGCTGGCGAGGCTGCCCAAGCGCGTGCGGGTGATCGCCGAGCCCGGGCGATACATCGTCGGTCCTTCGGCGATCGGCGTTGCAAGCGTCATGGGACGCGCGCGGCGCGAGGGTCACTGGTGGTACTACCTCGACGACGGCCTGTACGGCTCGTACAGCGGACAACTGTACGATCATGCGCGCTACCCGGTGGAATCGCTGCGCCAGAGCGAGCGGCATCTGCCTTCGGTGCTGGCTGGGCCGACCTGCGACAGCATCGATGTCATCGCCGAGAACCTGATGCTGCCCGAGCTCAAGGCCGGTGACCTGATCGTCGGCAGGGCGATGGGGGCCTATACCTGGGCCAGCGCGTCGGAGTTCAATTTCTTTCCGAAGGCCACGGTGGTGGCGGTGAATCGGCGGCCCGGGGACGCGGGCGGGGTGGAATAGCCCCCGCCGATCCTTCGATTCCCGGCAGTGCGCCGTGCCTCTCGATCAGGACCCCTTAAGGCAATTGCTCATGAACTGTTTGCGCGCATCACCCATGAGGCCCTGCGTCTTGGCATCTGCATTGCAGGTCTTCATCTTCTGCTGCTGACTGTTCATCGGCGCTGGCGGCGGCGCTGCGCTGAGGCAGGTCTTCATGAACGCTTTGCGATCGTCGCCGGCCAGGTTCTTGGACTTGGCCTCGGCATTGCAAGTTGTCATTTTCGTCTGCTGTGAATTTTCCGCGCCCGCGTTCACGGCAAATGCAGCGATCGCGCAAGCGGCTACATATACCAAGGTCTTCCGATGGCGAATCACGACTGCTGGCTCCCCGTTGTTGTTCCGATCATTACCTCGTCCCGTTGGACATCGTGGACAGCGATGTCAGACCACTGGAAATGAAAATGCGCGGCCGCTAAGGTGGTGCCCCGATGGAAGCCTTCATTGTATCGGTGATCAGCATCGCGACCGCCGAGATGGGCGATCGCACGCAGCTGCTGGCGCTGGTTCTGGCCGCCCGCTACCGCAAACCCTGGCCAATCGTTGCCGGGGTATTTTGCGCGACGCTATCCAATCATGGCGTCGCAGGATTGATCGGCGCGCTGCTGGGAGGACGGCTGCGCCCGGCGCTGCTCGATGCCGCGGTCGGCGTCAGCATGATCGCGATGGCCTTGTGGACCCTGAAGCCCGATACGCTCGATCAGCAGACCACCGCCACCACCAACGCCGGCGCCTTCATCGCGACATTGATTGCGTTCTTCGTGGCGGAGATCGGCGACAAGACGCAGATCGCCACGGTCGCGCTGGCCGCGGCCTACCCCAACCTGATCGCCGTGATCGGCGGCACGACCTGCGGAATGCTGATCGCCAACGTACCGGTGATTTTTCTCGGCAACGCTTTTGCCCAGCGTCTGCCGCTCAGAGCCATCCATTACACGGCATCGGCGCTGTTCGCCGTTCTCGGCGTGATCTTCATCGTCCGAGCCGCGCGGCAGTGGAGTTGAACGCTGGTCAGTGACGATGGCGGTGATGCAGATCGGGATAGTGCCGATGACGATGCAGCAGCGGCACGTGATCATGCTGGTGCGAATGTGGTTGGCGGCCGTCCCAGGCGAAGTCGTGCTCGTGCTGGTGATGCGCGTCGTGCAGATGCGCGTGTGCATGTGCCATCGCGTCATGGCTGTGTTCATGTTCGTGACGCTCGATCAGATGCAGCCACACCCCGGCAGCCATCAGCAGCGCCGACAGCCAGAACAGCCCCGAGGCAGGGTCGTGGAACACGATCACGGCCACGGCCGCCCCCAGGAACGGTGCAGTGGAGAAGTAAGCGCTGGCACGTGCGGAACCCAGTCCACGCAGAGCCAGGACGAACAGCACCAGGCTCACACCGTAGCCCACGAGGCCAATCGTCATCGCGGCGCCGATCAGCGGCAGCGGCGGCAGCCTCGCGCCGAGCGCGAGCGCAAGCGCGCAGTTGGTGATGCCGGCGACCATACCCTTGGTGGCGGCGATGAACATCGCGTCCGACGCGGCGACTTTGCGCGTGAGATTATTATCCAGCCCCCAGCACAGGCCGGCGGCCGCGATAGCCACGGCGCCGCGCGCAGCGCCCGGCGCCGTTGCGCCCGGCGACCACGCCAGAATCACCCCGCCGGCAACGATGAGCGACATGCCGAGGATCACGCGCCGGTCGGCGTTTTCGCGGAATACGATCCAGGCGAGCAGCGCGGTGAAGACCGCTTCGAGATTGAGCAGCAGCGAGGCGCTAGCCGCTGAAGTGCGCGTCAGGCCGTACATCAACAGCACCGGTCCGAGAATACCGCCCGAGGCGATGGCGCCGAGGAACCAGGACCACTCGCGGACCGGAAGCATCGGCGGCGAGAAGCCTCGATCGCGCACCACCCGGATCAGCCACAGCCCGAGCCCGCTGCCAAGATAGAGCAGGCCGGCGAGCAATATCGGCGGCACGTCGCCGACCAGCAGCTTCGCAAACGGTGTGCTGGCGCCGAACAGCAGGGCCGCGATCAGGGCTGCAACGATGGAGGTCTGCGCGATCACGACGGGCGGGATTTCTCAGCGAGCTTTAGGCCCCATCAGTTCGATGCGATTGCCGAAGGGATCCTCTACAAAGAAGCGGTCATACTCCGTTAGGGACCGGTCTTCGGTTAGCGGGCTCCCAGCCGATCGAAGTCGCGCCACCAGCGCGACCAGATCTGACACGATGAACGCCGGATGAGCCTTGCGCGCGGGCCGGAATTGCTGCTCCACGCCCAGGTGCACCTTGAGGTCACCGCTTTCAAACCAGCAGCCGCCACGCTTGGCCATGTCTGCGGGCTTTGGAACCTCGGGAATTCCAAGCACGCCCTGATAGAACTCGCGCGCGCGATCCTCACCGCCCGGCGGCATCGCCAGCTGCACGTGATCGATTCGTTGCACAGGCATGATTGGTTATCCCGGATAAGGCGTTTGATTATACGCCGCTGTCTCGTTACAGCGCCTCCGACAGCGCTCGCCGCGCACCGCGGATACCGGCGGGGTCACGCCGATAGAAGATCCATTGCTTGATTTTCTTCGATCGCAGCAAGCCCGCGTCCGACAGAATGCGCAGGTGCTCGCTCGCAGTGGGCTGGCTGACGCCTAGCTTGTCGGCGATCCTGACACCACAAACACCGTCCCTGACCAGGTCACCGTCAACCTGCGGCGGGAAATGCCGCCTCGGGTGCTTCAGCCACTGCAGGATCAGAATCCGCCTGTCACTGGCGAGCGCGCGCGCGATCTTGTTCATGTTGCCGGCTATCCACAATGGTAATTAGCTAAGTGGCTAAGTATACTGCGGATTGCCCTTGCGGGATAAAACCATGGAACTTCTGGACCAACAGCTCTCGCGGGGCGAGATCGAGGCCGCCGCGGCACGGATCCGGGCCTTTGTCAGGCGAACACCGGTGCTGGTGGTCGACGGCGCCGATCTGGCGCTGCCTGGCATTCGCGTCGCCTTCAAGCTGGAATTCACGCAGCACTCGGGATCGTTCAAGGCCCGCGGTGCCTTCAACAACCTGCTGTCTCGAGCGGTCCCAGCCGCGGGAGTGGTCGCGGCCTCCGGGGGAAATCACGGCGTAGCGGTCGCGTTCGCGGCCATGCGCTTGAAGCATCCCGCGACGATTTTTGTGCCTAATGTTGCATCGCGCGTCAAGATCGAGCAGATCCGGGCTTCCGGAGCGACGCTCGAGATCAGCGGCGAGCGCTATGCCGACGCACTGGCCGCGAGCGAGGAATTTGCGCAACGCTCCGGGGCGCTGCGGGTGCACGCGTTTGATCAGGTGGAGACGCTGCTGGGCCAGGCGACGGTCGGGGTCGAGCTCGAGCAGGACGGTCCCGCGCTCGATGCGCTGCTGGTCGCGGTTGGCGGCGGCGGCTTGATCGGCGGGATCGCGGCCTGGTACCGCGGCCGCGTGCCCCTGATTGGCGTGGAACCCGAGGAGGCACCGCAGCTGAGGCATGCGCTGGCCGCCGGCGCTCCGATCGACGCGCCGACCGGCGGCATCGCTGCGGATTCGCTCGCACCGCGGCGGGTCGGCGGCCTGATGTTTCCGATCGCACAGCGATTCGTCGCTGATAGCGTGCTGGTGAGCGATGAGGCCATCCGCGTCGCGCAACGCACACTGTGGGACCTGCTGCGCGTAGTGGTCGAACCCGGCGGCGCGGCGGCGTTCGCCGCTCTACAATCCGGGGCCTGGAAGCCCGCGGCCGGTCAGACCATCGGCGTACTGCTGTGCGGGGC
>DATNNU010000016.1:0-4532 GCA_035601675.1 Steroidobacteraceae bacterium
CGAAAAGAAATGCGCCGATCGGCCGCATCGCCAGTGTCAGGAAGATCGCGTAGGTGACGCTCTTGACGTCGGTGCCGAAGTCGTCGGCGATCCGCTTGAGCACGAAGACGACCAGAAAGAAGTCGAACGCATCGAGCATCCAGCCGAGGAAGCTTGCGATCACGACATGGCGCTGCGTCCGGGTCCAGACTTCATTCGATGCCATGCTGCTTCCCCCACCGCGGCCGGTAGAATGCCGGTCAGTCGCCTTTGAGCATTCGCGCCGATTATTGGTGAATCCGTGCTGCTTCGTCTAGATAAAGTGTCGCTCGCCTACGGCTCGCGGCCCCTGCTCGACCAGGTATCGTTGCGGCTCGATGAAGGCGAGCACGTCGGCCTCATCGGACGCAACGGCGAAGGCAAGTCCTCGCTGCTGCGGCTGGTGCGCCATGAGGCCGAGCCCGATGCCGGCAGCCTTTGGGTCAAACCTGGCGCCCGGGTGGCCCATCTGGCGCAGGACGTCGTGCTGCTCAGCGGCGAGACGGTCGCGCAGATCGTCACCGCCGGACTGCCGCATCAGGGTGAGGCGCTGGCCGAGTACCAGACACTGGCCGCGCAGGGTCTGCACTCCCCGGCGCAACGCCGTCGGCTCGATGAGCTGCACCACGCGCTCGATGCCGCCGGCGGCTGGCAACTCGAGCGTCGCGTCGCCACCGTGACATCGCGACTGCAGCTCGATCCTGGCGCGCGTTTCGATGAGCTCTCCGGCGGCTGGCGCCGCCGGGCGCTGCTCGCCAGGGCACTGGTGTCAGAACCCGACATCCTGCTGCTCGATGAGCCGACCAATCATCTTGACATTGAGGCGATCGAATGGCTGGAGCAGTTCCTGCACGACTTTGCCGGTGCTCTGCTGTTTGTGAGCCACGACCGGACGTTTATCAACCGGCTAGCCACCCGCATCGTCGAATTGGATCGTGGCAGCCTCACCGCAACGCTTGGCAACTACGATGACTACGCGCGCATCAAGGCACAGCAGCTGCAGGCCGAGGCGCAGCAGCAGGCGCTGTTCGACAAAAAGCTCGCGCAGGAAGAGGTCTGGATCCGCAAGGGAGTCGAGGCGCGACGCACCCGCAACGAGGGCCGGGTACGCGCCTTGTACCAGTTGCGCGCGCAGCGCCGCGCACGGCGCGAGCGCACCGGCAGCATCGAGATCGAACAGCACACCGCCGCTGAGTCCGGCGCGCTGGTGTTCGAGGCCGAGCACCTGGGCGTCGAGTTCGACGGCCGCGCCGTCATCCGCGACTTCTCCGGCCGCATCATGCGCGGCGATCGCATCGGTCTGGTCGGGCCCAACGGCGCCGGCAAGAGCACGCTGATCAAGGCCCTGCTCGGCGAGCTCTCGATCCAACACGGCCGGGTGCGGCGCGGCAGCCGGCTCGAGGTCGCCTACTACGACCAGGAACGCGCGCAGCTCAAGCTCGATGAGTCGGTGATGCAGAACATCAGCGGCCGCAACGATCAGGTGATCGTCAACGGCAACAGCCGGCACGTGTCCGGCTACCTGCAGGACTTCCTGTTCCGTCCCGAGCAGCTGCATACACCGGCGCGAGCGCTGTCCGGCGGTGAACGCAACCGGCTGTTGCTGGCGCGACTGTTCGCGCAGCCGGCCAACGTGCTGGTGATGGACGAGCCGACCAACGATCTGGACATCGATACGCTGGAACTGGTGGAAGAGTATGTGGCGGAATTCCCCGGCACGCTGTTGCTGGTCAGTCACGATCGCACTTTTCTCGATCACGTGGTGACCGGCCTGCTGGTGTTCGAGGGCGATGGTGTCGTCGGGGAATTCGTCGGCGGCTACAACGACTGGATCCGCTACCGGCAGCAGCGCGACTCGCAGCGGCGTGAGCGGCGCGATTCGACGCCGGCCGCCGGCGCCGTGACGGCGAGCGGCGGCACATCACCGAAGGCGCGCAGGCTCTCATACAAAGATCAGCGTGAGTTGAGCGCGCTGCCGGAACGGCTGCAGGGCCTGGAGGCCGAAAAGGGGCGCATCGAATTGGAACTCGCCGACGGGCAGCTATACCGCGGCAGCCAGGACGCGCTGCACGAGCGGCTGCAACGCCTGGCGGCGATCAGTGACGAGATCGAAGGCGGCTATGCACGCTGGAGCGAACTCGAGGCCCTGGCCGCAAGCAACTAGCGCGCTCGGCGAGCCGGGCATGGCGCCGAGGCGCCGATTTAACAGAGAAAAAACCTGGCCGCGGCAGCGCCCATTGGTCCGCGCTTGAGCGCAGCGGCGGTCCACAAAGCCGAACCTCGGGGGTCGGGATGTGGTAAAGTGGCAACCTGATTTTCCGATGCAGCAGGCCGCGCTGCGCCCCCCAACCGCGACCCATTCGCACTCGGGAGCGCCTGACGAACGACGGCTGGAGATGAGCTTGGCCAAGCCGAATTACCGCCACCAGAAGAAACAAAAGGAGCTGGCGCGCAAAACGCGTCACGCTGAAAAGCTGAAGAAACGCCTGGAGCGCGATGAAGCACCCGCACCGAATGGCGCGGAGCTTCAGACCACCGTGCCCGAGGGCTCATCGATCGAGTCGAAGCCATGAAAATTGCTGCCCGTAAAAATTCCTCGCTCGACGAGCAACGCCGCTACCGGCGGCAGTACGATCGCGACCGTTCGCCGGCGCTGCGTAGTGCCTTTCCGCAGCTGCTGCAGTTGAACATCGAGTTGTCGTTCGGCGATCGGACCGGCGCGGCACCGAAGGAAGTCGTCCCGTCCTCGCAATCGCACGCCTTCTATCCGCCGGCCCAGGCCTTTTTTCGCTTTCGTTGCCCGTGCGCCGATTGCGACGGAGAATTCGATCTGAGCGCCAACGTCGCACAACTGGCTGCCACCACCGGGCGCGGCAGCCGCACAGTCACCTCCAAGGTGCATTGCGTCGGGATGCGCGCGCGCGATCGCGCCAGCGGCACCGGTTGCCCGATCGAACTCCACTACCGCATCGTCGCACTGGGCACCCCATGAACTCGTGGCGCAGTGCACTGCCCCTGGCGGGCGAACCGACCGCGGACTTTCGTGAACGTCTGGCAAGACAGCAGGCGGAAGCCGCCGAACGGCGGCAGCAAGCGCTGACCGAGCAGGCCTCGCCGCTCAATTCTGCGCAGGCGCGCATCAATATCTGGGAGCAGCTGCACGCGATCGAGCTGCCGCGCGATGCGGCGCATCGACTGGTGGCGCTGATCGCCGCCAACACCGGTCTTAGCATCGCGCAGGTCCGCGCGGAGCAGCAGCGGCGAGCCGCACCTCGCCCGGCTGCCGCCGCCGTCGCAACCGACATTCCGGAAGTACCCACTACCCCGAGCTGAGCGGCCGTGCGCACGCGCGAGCCCATGGATCCGGTACAGAGCATGAGCAATACATGACCGGTCGGATCTACCTGTTGAACGGGCCGAATCTGAATCTGCTCGGTGAACGCGAGCCCGCGCTCTATGGCCATCACACACTCGCCGATATCGAGGCGCAATGCCGCGCGCTGGCCGATCGTCATCATCTGGAACTGATCGTGCGCCAGAGCAACGCCGAGCACGAATTCATCGGTTGGCTGCATGAGGCGCGCCGCGCCGCCGGCATCATCATCAACCCGGCCGCGTTCTGCTATCACTCGGTTGCCATCCTCGATGCCTTGAAGATGTGCGAGTGCCCGATTGTCGAAGTGCACATCAGCAATATCTATCGGCGTGAAGACTGGCGCAGCAAGTCGATCCTGGCGGCCGCGACGACCGGGATGATCACCGGTCTTGGGATCGACGGCTATCGCCTGGCCTTGGAACATCTGGTCCAGCTGCTCGCCAGGCCCTGAGGGCATCTGCCTAGCCGTCGAGTGAAGCTCGCGTGTGGCGGGCGACCATCAGGTTCTCGTCGGTCGGCATCATCCATGCCGAGGGCGTTGATTCCGGTCGCGAGATGCGCGGCCCGCCTGTGGCATTGGCGGCCTCATCCAGCCTGATGCCGATCCAGCCTGCGTCCTGGCACACGCGCGAGCGGATCTGGCGGGCGTGCTCGCCGATGCCGCCGGTGAATACCAGGGCGTCGAGGCCGCCCAGCGCGGCGATGAGCGAGCCCAGTTCCCGCCCGATTCGATACACGAACAGGTCGATCGCCTCTTTCACGGCGGGCAGGTCGCTCGCCAGCAGCGTGCGCATATCGCTCGACAGGCCGGAGACACCGAGCAGCCCGGAGCGCTCATAGAGCAGCCGTTCGACCGCCTCCGCGCTCATGCCCTCATGTTGCATAAGATAGAGAACCACCCCCGGATCCAGTGCGCCGCTGCGGGTGCCCATCGGCAGACCATCGAGGGGGGTCAGGCCCATGGTGCTGGCGATACTGCGGCCGTGATCGATCGCACACATGCTGGCGCCGTTGCCCAGATGCGCGACCACGATTTTCCCTCGGGCGCAGTCCGGCGCGACCTGGGGCAGCGCGCCAGCGATGTATTCATAGGACAGGCCGTGAAAGCCGTAGCGGCGGATGCCCTTGGCCGTGAGTT
>DATNNU010000017.1:0-4307 GCA_035601675.1 Steroidobacteraceae bacterium
CCGCGCTCTGATCGAGCAGGCGCGCACCGGCAGTTTCGACCAGATCGCCGATCTGCTCTACCCGGGACTGGTGCATCCCGATCGCCTCGGCGATCACAGCCTGCGCGAGCAGGTGCGATGCATGGCCCAGGAAACCGGCGCCGAGGCCTTCATCCGACAGCAGAGCGCGATCATCAATCGCTGCGACTCGCGGCCGGACCTGGCCGCGATCGGCTGCCCGACCCTGGTACTGGTCGGCGAGGCCGATCAGCTCACCCCGCCCGAGCGCGCGCAGGAGATCGCCGCCGGCATTCGCGGCGCACGACTGGTGATCGTGCCTGCAAGTGGCCATCTATCGACGCTTGAGCAGCCGCAGCGGGTGAACACGGTGCTACTGGAGTGGCTGGCCGCAGCGGATGGCTGAGGTCGGCTTGCGCGGCGCTGGAGATCCCAATGAGAATAAGCACCTGGATGGCATGGTCGGCGAGCGCGTTGTTCGCCAGCGCGCTGCTATTTGCCGCAGCGCCGAGCCCGTTTCACGACCAGCCGGCATGCACTCGCAGTCTTCCGGCCGACAACCTGCCGCCGTTCGGCATGCTCGATGAGCGTGGCATATTTGTACCCGCACCGCCGCTGCCCGCCGGCGCCATGAACCGTGGCCCGGGTTCGGCGCCGGAGTCACACGCGCGTGGACCGACGCTGGCACTGGCCCTCGAGGCCGCGCGTGCCGCGGTGGACAGCTGCGCCGCGGCGGGCTATCGGATCGGGGTTTCGGTCATCGATTCGGCCGGTGAGGCGCGCGCGATGTTGACCGCCGATGGCGCGGACGGCAGCCATGTCTTTGTAGCGACGCGTAAAGCGCTGGCCGCACTGGCCTTCCAGAAGCCCAGTTCCGAGGCCAGGGAGCAGATTCTAAAGGACAAGGCGTCGCTCGCGCGCGTCACGCCCAACATGTTTGTCGAGGGCGGGGCGGTGCCGATCCGGGTGGGCGATGAGCTGATTGGCGCCATTGGCGCCAGCGGCGCCGGCGGCACGGTCATCGGCCGGCAGGACGAGCTGTGTGCGGCAGCGGGCCTGAACAGGATCAGTCACCGACTCAGGTAGCCGCGCACCGCCGTGCACTAGCCTGCACTAGCGTGCGCGCGATCAATCATCGTCGAGCGCCAGCAGCCGCGTATCGCCGCCGACCGCGGCGGTGTTGATGCTGACCGACTGTTCGACCAGCAAGCGCTCGAGCGCGTAGTCCTCGTTCGCCACGATCAGCGGCTGAATCGCACCGTCCCCGGCCGCCAATTCCTGGCATAACTGCCGCAGCCACAGCGGCTGCAGGCGCGCTTCGGCGGCGTCGACCAGCACCGCCTGGTAGCGCGGCGTGCCGCACAGCAACGCGCCGCGCAGTCCCACAGGCAGCGCATCGCGCAGTGTTGCGGCGAGCTCGGCCTGGTCCGCGATCAGCGTGTTGCCGGTGGCCAGCACCGCCGCCAACTGCGCCAGTAACGCACTCGCCGACCGGGCGGTGCCGCGCACAACGCCCCGTGGCCGCAGCCGCAGTTCATTGCTCTCACCGACATAGCCGCTCAGCGGGATGCGCGCCGCAAGCATCGTCGCGTCCGCGTAGCGCTCGGCCAGCGCCAGCAGCTGCGGCCGCTGCTGCGCTGACAACAGCGCGTTCCGGCCCTCGCGCAGCCAGGCGATGAGTTGCCGCAGTAGCCCGGGTACGCGCGCACTCTGGTCGGCGTGCCATCGCGGGCCCGGAGAGCAACGCAGCAACCGGTATAAGTAGAGCGGGCCGCCGGCTTTCGGCCCAGTACCGGACAATCCCTGTCCGCCGAACGGTTGCACGCCGACCACGGCGCCGATCATGTTGCGATTGACGTAGATGTTGCCGACCTGCGCCCGCTCGATGATTTCGCCGATGGTGTCTTCGATACGCGATGCGATCCCGAGGGTCAGGCCGTAGCCGGTGGCGTTGATCGCGTCGATCAGGGCGCCGAGCCGGCGCCTATCGAAGCGCAGCACATGCAGCACCGGTCCGAAAACTTCGCCCGACAGCTCGTCGATCGATTCGATTTCAATCAGTGTCGGTGCGACGAATACACCACGCACACAGTCGGCGGACAACGGGCTCTGGCAGCGCAGCTGCGATCGCATCGCCTGCAGATGGGCGTCGATCCGAGCCCGCGCCCGCTGGTCGATCAGCGGACCGACATCGGTCGCAAGCTCAGCCGGGTTGCCCACGCGAAGCTCGCGCATCGCGCCCTCGAGCATCGCCAGGATCGGCTCGGCGATCTCGCGCTGCAGGCACAATAGTCGCAGCGCCGAGCAGCGCTGCCCGGCGGAATCGAACGCCGAGCGCAGCACGTCGCCGACCACCTGTTCGGGTAGTGCGGTCGAATCCACGATCATCGCGTTCTGGCCGCCGGTCTCGGCGATCAGCGGCACATCCCCGCGCAGCGCCAGCGTGCGTGCAATCGAACGTGCGGCGGCGGTTGATCCCGTGAACACGACGCCGCCGATGCGCGCGTCGGCAACCAGGCGCGCACCGACCCGCTCGCCGTCGCCTGGCAGCAGCTGCAGGACCGAGCGTGGGACGCCCGCCTGATGCAGCAGCTGCACCGCGCGCGCCGCGCTGGCACTGCTCTGCTCCGCCGGCTTGGCGAGCACGGTGTTGCCGGCGGCGAGCGCCGCGGCGACCTGGCCGGTGAAGATCGCCAGCGGAAAGTTCCAGGGACTGATGCAGGCGACCGCGCCGAGCGGCAAGTGCGACACTTGGTTGAACTGCGAGCGCACCTGAGCGGCGTAGTAGCGCAGGAAGTCCACGGCTTCGCGCACTTCGCCGACCGCATTGGCGAGTGTCTTGCCGGCCTCGCGCACCGCCAGCGCCGCCAGCGCAGGCAATTGCTGCTGGTACAGCTCGGCGGCGCGCTCGAGTATCTGCGCGCGGGTATCGATTTCAGTCTCGGCCCATCCAGGCGCGCTTTCGGCGGCGGCGCTGATCGCCGCATCCACCGCAGCATCGCCGGCGTCGAGGACATTGCCGAGCAGCTCGTTCAGATCGGCAGGATTGCGGATCTCGCGGCGCAAGCCGGGGCTGGCCGCGCTGGCCGCGCCGATCGGCGCAGCGGCGAGCAGCGGCTGCACTTCGATGGCCTGATCCCGGCTGTGATCGATCGCTGCCAGCAGTGTCGCTCGCAGCGCGGGGTTGGCCAGATCGACGCCGGCGGAGTTGCCCCGCTCGGGCGCGAACAGATCCCGCGGCAGCGGTAGTCGCGGATGCGGCGTGCCCGCGTGATTGGCTGCGGCCCGGACCGGATCGGCACACAGAATTTCGATCGGCGTCGTGGCCGCGGCGGCGCGATGCACGAACGAAGCGGCCGCTCCGTTTTCGATCAGTCGACGCATCAGATACGCCAGCAGCGTCGCGCGCGTGCCGACCGGCGCATAGACGCGAACCGGTCGTGCGATCTCACGCGTTTGCAGCAGATGCCGGTACAGTCCGGCCCCCATGCCGTACAGGCACTGGAATTCATAGTCCTCGGCACCCGCCGCGGCCGCCATCTCGATGATCGCCGCGACGGTCTGGGCGTTGTGGGTCGCAAACTGCGGCAACACCCGCTCGCCCGCGGCCAGCAGCCGGCGGGCGCAGGCGAGAAACGCGACATCGGTATAGGCCTTGCGGGTGTAGACCGGATAACCGGACAGTCCCTCGATCTGCGCCCACTTTATTTCCGCATCCCAATACGAACCCTTGACCAGCCGCACCATGATCCTGGCGCGACGCCGGGCCGCAAGATTCAGCAGGTAGTCGATGACCGCCGGCGCGCGTTTCTGATAGGCCTGCACGGCGACGCCTAGCACGGCCCCAGCGGCCGGGTCGTTCGACGTCATGACCGCCTCGATCAGGTCGAGGGAGAGTTGCAGCCGATCGGATTCCTCGGCATCGATCACCAGCGCGATGTTATGGCGCTGCGCCTGTCGCAGCAGCTCGAGCAGCCGCGGCAGCAGTTCCCGCAGGATGCGGTCCTGCTGCGTATAACCGTAGCGGGGATGCAGGGCCGATAGTTTCACCGACACGCTGGCGCCGGCCACCGGCCCCCAGCCACGATAGGCGGCGCCAACCGCGTCGATGGCATGCTGATATGCCAGGAAATATTGCTGCGCGTCGTGCGCCGTCAGCGCCGCCTCGCCGAGCATGTCGAATGAATACCGGTAGCCCTGGGGCGCCGCATGCCGTGCCCGCGCCAGCGCGGCTTCGATGCTCTGGCCGAACACGAACTGATCGCTCAGCGTGCGGATCGCCAGTTGCATCGCGATGCGCACCGGCGTTG
>DATNNU010000018.1:0-2883 GCA_035601675.1 Steroidobacteraceae bacterium
CTTGTTGCGAACCGAGCTGCAGTTCGGCGGTCTGGTATTCGCCGACGATCTGACCATGGAGGGCGCCGCGGCGATGGGCGATCTGGTGCAGCGCGCACAGCGCGCTCTGGCCGCCGGCTGTGACGTAGTTCCGGTTTGCAATGACCGACCGGGGGTGGAGCGATTGCTGGAACGCCTCAAGCTGGAAATCGATCCGGCCTCGCAGCTGCGCCTGGTGCGCATGCGCGGCCGCAGACAATATCGTTTTGAGACCCTAAGCGCTTCCGCCGCCTGGCAAAGCGCGCGAGAATGGTTGCTTCGCAGCGCCTCGCCGCCGCCGGAACTGACTTTCAAATCCGAGGGCGCCGATGCGGGAGGCACATAAGAACAATGGGCGAGTGGTCAGTGGAATTTCTGCGCGGGGTGTTGGACGCGGCACCCGAAGGCATCGTGGTCTGCGAGGCCGGCGACGCCGACCAGCCGCTGGTCTATGCCAATGCCGCCTTCCAGCGCCTGACGGGTTACGCTGCCGATGAATTGATGGGGCAGGACCTACGCCGTCTGCAGGGCTCGGATCGCGAACAGGAAGGCCGTGCGCAGCTGCGCGAGGCGATCACGCGCGGGCAGTCCTGCCGCGTGCTGCTGCGCAACTATCGCAAGGACGGCAGCCCGTTCTGGAATGAAGTGGTGATTCAGCCGATGCGCGGGCCCGACGGTGCCGTGAGCCACATCATCGGTTTTCATCGCGATCTCGATGAACGCGCGGCCCGCACCGACTCACGCCGGGCGGCCGGCCTACCGAGCTGGCTGCGCGAGGATCGTCTCTCGGGCCTGTACTCGCGCGCCTACTTTGAAGAGTTGCTGCAGCATGACTGGCAGGTCGGGGTGCGCGAGGCGCGCCCGCTGACGCTGATGATGTTTGATATCGATGAACTGGGCAGCTACAACGATACCTACGGTCGTCCGGCCGGCGATGCCTGCATCCGGCGTGTCGCCGGCATCATCGGTGCCTCATTCAAACGCGGCGCAGACGTGGTCGCGCGCTGGGAAGGCGGCTGCATGGTCGCGCTGGTGCGTAACGGCGATGTTGCCGGCGTGCCGGAGTTTGCCAGCTCCGTGGCGCGCAAGGTCCTGGGCCAGCACATTCATCATCCGCGCGCATTGCGCCAGAAGTTCGTGTCCGTCAGCATCGGCGTCGTCAGCCTCAGTCCGAGCGCCGAGCGCAGCATCGACCAGCTGATCCAGGCGGCCGCGCGCGCTCTGCAGCGAGCCAAGCAAGGCGGCGAGGCGCGGGTCGCCATCGCTCAAGGCGAGGAGATCAGCTGAGCCGCGTAGCCTTGCCGGCAGGCGCGCCGGCAATGCCAGGAGATGCCGATGGGTGTGAATTCGGGTTGGCTGGGCGGCCGACCGCGATTGCGGCTGATGCTGCTGGCCTCGCTGGGCCTGGCACTGGCGCCGGCAACGGGCGTCACCGACGATCCGGCGGCGCAGATTCTCGGTAACTGGCTGACCGAGCCGCGCGACGGCATCATCGAGATCAGCCTCGCCAGCGACGGCAGCTACCGCGGCACGATTGTCGGCGGCAATGATCCGCAGCGCCTGGACGCGCACAACCCGGATCAGGCCAGGCGATCGCAGACGCTGCTCGGACAGAGCATCCTTCGGGGGATGAAATACGATGGCGATGGCAAATGGTCCGGGGGCACCATCTATGATCCGGACAGCGGCCGCACCTACCAGTGCCGCCTGCAACGGCTCGACCAGGAGCGGCTGCAGGTGCGCGGCTTTATCGGTTTCGCGCTGCTGGGCCGCTCGCAGGTGTGGACGCGCTATCTGGGCAGCTCGATGACGTTGCCCCCGGCATCGCGATGACGATTGCGCTGTGGTGTGTGCTGGTCGCCGGACTGTTGCCATACGTGGCCACGGTGATTGCCAAAGCGGGAGTCCACTTCGACAACCACGATCCACGGGCCTGGCTGGCGCAGCAGCAGGGCTTTCGCCGTCGGGCCAACGCGGCGTCGATGAATGCATTCGAAGCACTGCCGCTGTTTGCGGCCGCGGTGCTGATCGCGCACCTGCTGCGCGGGCCGCAGCCGAGCGCCAACCTGCTGGCCATCGGCTTCATCATCGCGCGCGCAGCGCACCTGGCCTGCTACCTGGCGGATCTGGCGACGCTGCGCACCATCGCGTGGTTTGTCGGATTGCTGTGCGTGATCGGATTGTTCGTGGTCAGTGGCTAGGGGGTCGAGGCAGCCTCGCCGCGCTTGATCGGTGTTACCAGCGCGATGATGCCGAAGGCGGGGTGATCGAAGTACTGCTTGTCGTTGTAGCGCACGCTGCGCATTTCCTTGATGGCGTAGCTGGCTCCGGCGTTCAGCCGCAGGTCGAAGCCGAGGTGCAGGTAAATCGGTGCGCGCTCCAGATAGACCATGCCGCTCAGGCCCGGCACGTTGATGCCGACCTCCGACAGCGCAATGCCCGCGTGCGTGCCCCAGTTCGCCGCGGTCTGTACCCAGGCCGCGTGGGCCACGGGGCGCCAGCTGCCGCTGCTTCTCAGGCTCGCCTCCAGCGTGCCCAGGCGATAGTCGCTGGGGGTGAGTACCCGCAGCACCTGCGGTGTGCCGCCGCCGCGCGCGGCGCTGCTGCCGAAACCCCGCCCCGGGGGCACCGCGTCCCAGTCCTCAGCCGCATTGACGCTGGAAGCGCGAAACACAATCACTTCCACGCCGTAGGAGATCGCGCCGCTCGGCGGCACGAGCGTTCGGGCTGCCGGGCGGGCATCGGCCGCTGGGGCGGCGGGGCTCGGCAGCGGCGCTGCGAGGGCTGCGAGCAGTGTGGCAACGGCGCCGCCGAACGCGCCTAGGCGTGCGTGGTTGCCGCGAAAATCTGCCGCAGCAGGGCGTG
>DATNNU010000019.1:0-14315 GCA_035601675.1 Steroidobacteraceae bacterium
CCCGCAGTCCGCGCGAAGCCGCGCGCGGCAGACAGTCCGGCCGCACGCAGGAAATACAGCGCCTGATCGGCCGCTCATTGCGCGCGGCGGTCGACCTGGCGGGTCTGGGCGAGCGCACCGTGACCATCGACTGCGATGTGCTGCAGGCCGATGGCGGCACGCGCACCGCCGCGATCACCGGCGCCTACCTGGCGCTGGCCGATGCCTGCGACACTCTGCGCTCGCGCGGGGTGCTGGCCGCCATTCCGCTGCACGGGCAGGTGGCCGCGGTGTCGGTCGGCATCGTGCGTGGTGTGCCGATGCTGGACCTTGATTACGGTGAGGATTCCGAGGCCGAAACCGATATGAATGTGGTGATGAACAACGGCGGCGCCTTCATCGAGGTCCAGGGCACGGCCGAAGGCCATGCCTTTCGTCGCCACGAGCTCGATACGCTGCTCAATCTGGCCGCGAGCGGCATCGGCGAGCTGTGTGCGCTGCAGACCCAGGCGCTGGAGGCCTGAAGGCCGGCAGTTTCCGCGGCGAGGAAGATCGGGCCCTTGAAACTGGTACTGGCCAGCGCCAATGCGGGCAAACAACGCGAGTTCGCCGCGCTGCTGGCGCCGGCCGGCATCGAGCTGGTGCTGCAGTCCGCCCTCGGCATCGACAGCGTGGCAGAGACCGGCACGACCTTTGAGGCCAATGCGCTGCTCAAGGCGCGGCACGCCGCCGGCCGCAGCGGCCTGCCGGCGCTCGCCGACGACTCCGGTCTGGAGGTAGACGCGCTCGACGGCCGGCCCGGCGTCTGGTCGGCGCGCTACGCCGGCGCCATGGCCACCGATGCCGATAATAATGCGCGGCTGCTGTCGGAGCTCGCCGGCGTGCCCGCAGAACGTCGCGGCGCGCGTTATCGTTGCGTGCTGGCCCTGGTGCGCACTGCCGACGATGCCGCGCCGCTGATTGCCGGCGGCAGCTGGGAAGGTCGGATCGCCGCTCGCCCGGCGGGCGGCGGCGGGTTTGGCTATGACCCGCTGTTTGTGCCCGAGGGCCATACTGTGAGCGCGGCCGAGCTGCCGGCGGTGCAGAAGAACGCGCTGAGCCATCGCGGCAAGGCGCTGGCCGACCTGGTAGCGCAGCTCAAGCGTTGCGCGCTGTAGACCCTTCCCGAGGAGCCCGTGCATATCGAACCCAAGCCGCCGCTGTCCCTGGCGCCGCTGACGCTGCCGCCGCTGTCGCTGTACGTGCATTTCCCGTGGTGCGTGCGCAAGTGTCCCTATTGCGACTTCAACTCGCACACGCTGTATGGCGCGCTGCCCGAGACGGATTATGTCGACGCGCTGCTGAGCGATCTCGCCGTGCAGGCGCACGCCGCCCAGGGCCGCCAGCTGCAGAGCATCTTTCTTGGCGGCGGCACGCCCAGCCTGTTTGCGCCTGAGGCGCTCTCGCGCCTGCTGATCGGCGTGCGTCAGTGGCTCGGGTTCGCCGCCGATCTGGAGGTCACGCTGGAGGCCAATCCGGGCACGATCGAGCGCGGGCGCTTCGCCGACTATCGCTCCGCTGGTATCACCCGGGTATCGCTGGGCGCGCAGAGCTTCGAGCCCGAACAGCTCGAGCGCCTGGGTCGGATCCACACCGCTGCCGACACCCGGCGCGCGGTCGATGAGCTGCAGGCCGCGGGCCTGACGAATTTCAATCTCGATCTGATGTATGGCCTGCCCTATCAGACGATCGCGCAGGCGCTGGCCGATATCGAGCACGCGATGGCGTTACAACCGGCGCATTTGTCGCACTACCAGCTCACCCTGGAACCGGGAACCGTATTCGCGGGCCGGCCGCCAGCGGGCATGCCCGATACCGACCACAGCGCGGACATGCAGTTGGCCTGCCAACAACGGCTGGCCGAAGCGCAGTACGCACAGTATGAGGTTTCCGCCTACGCCCGCGCCGGTGCGCGCTGCCGCCACAATCTCAACTACTGGCAATTCGGCGACTATCTGGGCGTCGGGGCTGGCGCGCATGGCAAATGCACCCGAGTCGAGGACGGCAAGCTGGTGATCGAGCGCAGCACCCGACCGCGCGAGCCGCGACGCTATAGGGCGAGCCTCGAGCACAGCGCGTCGCTCCGCGCCGTGCCGGCAGCCGAGCTGCCGTTCGAATTTCTGCTCAACGCGCTACGGCTGAACGAGGGTTTCGAGCAACGCGAGTTCGAGTCGCGCACCGGGTTGGCGTTGTCAGTGGTCGGCGCCGAGTTCGCGCTGGCGCAGCAGCGCGGGCTGCTGCTGCGCAGCGGCAGCCGCTGGTGTGCGAGCGCGCAGGGATTGAATTTTCTCAATGACTTGCTGGCGTTGTTGCTGCCGTCGGCCGCAAGCGCGCCGGCTGGGATCGGGGCCGCGGCTGTGCCACATTTTCCTGTGAACACCAACGCTTGGCTCTAGCGCGGCGGCTTTATACACAGCGGACCGGGCCGGTTTACACAAATTAGCCGATTACGTCTTATTTTGGTCATATAGCGCGATGATAGGCCATTAACTTATTGATTTTACAGCCTGAAACATATTGGTCATTTTTTGTTCAAATTGATAATTTCGCGCTTTTAGTGCCTGTGCAATACCGCCGTGGAGCCCTTACGCACACAGTTATCCACAGAAATTGTGGATAATCACCGCGCTGCCGGGAGCGGACTGCCGCGCGCTTGGGCGATGCGCTGACACCGCTCTTGTAGAGCCGCGGGCTCAGGGCTAGACTGCGCGCCCTTTTTTCCATGCCGGCCTTGTAAAGCGCTCGGCGCGTCCTCAAGACGTCCATCAGGAAGTGAATGCCATGAAAGCCTCGACCCATCCTGAGTACCAGGAAATCACGGTGACCTGCAGCTGCGGGAACACCTTCAAGACGCGCTCGACCGTCGGCCACGATCTGAGCCTCGACGTGTGCTCGAACTGTCATCCGTTTTATACCGGCAAGCAGAAGATGGTGGACACCGCCGGCCGCGTGGACAAGTTCCGCAAGAAATACGCCGGCATCGCGGGCACCCGCTGAAGTTGAGTTCGGGCGGCCCACGAATCGTCCTCGCGCGCTGCAGTGGCTTTGAGCGCCAGCGCGCGCTGGCGTGCCGCCCCCGCGCCTTGATTCCGCGCGCCGACCATGTAACGCTGCGGCGCTGACCGCCGCGCTCTGCGGTGGTTCAGAATCAAGGACCCGCGGATGAGCAGCAAGAATTTTGAGCTGAAGAACCCGGAATCGGGCTTGACCACCTCCCTCCCGGTGCGCAGCGGCAGTATCGGCCCCGACGCTCTGGATATCTCCAACCTCAACCGCGACCACGGCGTTTTCACCTACGATCCGGCGTTCTCGGCGACCGCTTCCTGCGACAGCAAGATCACCTATATCGACGGCGATGCGGGAGTTCTGCTCTATCGCGGCTATCCGGTGGAGCAGCTGGCCGAGAAGAGCAGCTTCATGGAGGTCGCTTATCTGCTGATCTATGGCGAGCTGCCGAGCGCGAAGCAGCTGCACGAATTCTCGGGCAGCATCGGCCGCCACACGATGATCAACGAATCGCTGCTGCGATTCTTCAACGGCTTTCATCACAATGCCCATCCGATGGCGATGGTGTCGGCGGTAGTGGCCTCGATGTCCGCGTTTTATCACGACTCGACCGACATCCATGATCCGCGCCACCGGGAAATTTTCTCGCATCGCATCGTGGCCAAGCTGCCGACCATTGCCGCCGCGGCCCACAAGCACTCGCTCGGGCAGCCCTTCATCTATCCGCGCAACGATCTCGACTACTGTTCGAACATGCTGAACATGTTTTTCGCCGTGCCCTGCGAGAGCTACACGGTCGATCCGATCGCCGCCAAGGCGCTCGATCTGCTGTTCATCCTGCATGCCGATCACGAGCAGAACGCCAGCACGTCGACTGTGCGTCTGGCGGGCAGCACCGGCGCCAATCCGTACGCGGCGATCTCGGCCGGTGTTGCCGCACTGTGGGGTCCGGCGCACGGCGGCGCCAACGAGGCGGTACTGGCAATGCTCGAACAGATCGGCCGGGTCGAAAACATCCCGAAGTACCTCGGCATGGTCAAGGACAAGTCGAGCCATTTCCGACTGATGGGTTTCGGTCACCGCATCTACAAGAACTTCGATCCGCGCGCCAAGCTAATCCGCGAGATGTGCCACCAGGTGCTCGCCAAGCTCGGCCGCAAGGATAATCCGCTGTTCGAACTGGCGCTGCGGCTGGAGGACATCGCACTCAAGGACGAGTATTTTGTTTCGCGCAAGCTGTACCCGAATGTGGATTTTTATTCCGGCATCATCTACAGCGCGCTCGGAATTCCACGCTCGATGTACACGGTGATGTTCGCGATTGCGCGCACGGCCGGCTGGGTCGCACACTGGCTGGAGATGATCAGCGATCCGAACATGCGCATCAGCCGCCCGCGGCAGCTCTACACCGGACCGGCGCGCCGCGACTACCTGCCGGCGGCGCAGCGCAGGGCGCTGCTCGAAGCCTAGCCTGCCGCGGGCTCCAGCCGCTAAGTATCGAGCAGGGTCTTGAGCTCGGCGGCGTCGGCACGCCGCATCGGTTTGCCATCCACCGGGCTGACCGGCGCCTGGCGGATGCCGTCGAGCGGAAACACGGTGGCCTCGACGCGGCGGTTGTCAATGGCGAAACGCAGTCCCGGGTAGGCCTTGATGCGCTCGGCATCCAGACGTACCCGCCGCTCGGTCACCTCGTGCGCGATGCCGCGATCCATGAGCTGCAGCGTCACGTTCTCCGGTCGATCGGCAAACAGATGTAATTGGATGTCGGCGTGGGCGGTGGCGGTACCGGTCAGCACCGGACCGACCAGGCGCGGCTCGAACTGCGACAGCCCGTGCATCGCCTGCAGCGCGGCGCGCCGTTGCTCCTGCAGACTCTGCTCGTGGCCATTGGCGTCGAACAGCCGCTGATACTCGGCCAGCGCGTCCTCGATTTCGGTATTGCGCGGTAGCGCCGCGGTATCGGCGACGCCCAGGCGCTCGGCGGCCTTGCGCTTGGCGGTCAGAAAGTCATGAATGCCATGCTGCGCCATGATGCGCGCCGCTTCCTGCGCGAGCGCGCGGCGCAGATTGCCGTTGCGGGGTGAAGCGCGGCGGGTCATAGGTCAATGCCCTCGAGTCGGTCCGTCGACGCAGGCAGCAGCGTATCAAAACAGCGGCTCACCACTACCGGGCACGCTCTGCGACCCGGCGCCGGGAGGCGTATTGCCGGTGTTCGTGCCCGGCGGCAGATGGTCTTCCATGAAGGTTTCGTTGATCGCATCGGCATCGTTGGCTCCAGCCAGGGCTCCGGTCTTTGGCGAGATGCGCAAGCTCACCAGTGCCGGCGGCAGCGGTCGCGGCCGGTCCGGCTGTCCGCGCAACGCCTCACGCATGAAATTGATCCAGATCGGCACCGCGGTACGGCTGCCTTCCTCGCCCTCGCCGAGCGACCGCTCCAGGTCAAAACCGACCCAGACGGTAGCCACGATATTGCGATTGAAGCCATTGAACCAGGTGTCCTTCGCCTCATTGGTGGTACCGGTCTTGCCGGAAATGTCCTTGCGATGCAGCGCCGAGCCAGCGCGGATGCCGGTTCCGCGCGTGATCACGTCGGCCATCATGTCGTCCATGATCCACAGATTCTGCGGGGAAATCACGCGCTCGGCGATGCGTTGCGGGCCGATCAGGGGCGGCAGCGGATTGGGTGGTGCGTGGTCCGGATCGGCGCCAGCGCCGCCGGCACCGGCAGCAGCCGTCGCGGCATCATTAACGGCAGGCGCCGCGCTCGCCGGCCGGTCAGCGCCAGCCGCAGCGTTGGCCGCCGGCGCTGCGTTCGCGGCACTGCCGGCAGTGCCAGCGCCTGCCACCGCCGCATCGCAGCTGTCACACACCAGCGTCGGCTCGGCCTGATACACCAGCTGGCCCGAGCCATCCTCGATCCGATCGATGTAATAGGAATCCACCTGATAGCCGCCGTTGGCGAACACCGCATAGGAAGTAGCCATCTGCAGCGGTGTTGCCGGCAGGCTGCCGAGCGCGATGGTCATGTCCCTGGGCATATCGTCGGGGTTGAAGCCGAACTTCGCCGCGTAATTGATCGCGGTGTCGATTCCAAGCTGCCGCACGACACGCACCGTCACCAGATTGCGCGAATGCACCAGCGCTTCGCGCAGCCGGGTAGGCCCGGAGAAGCTTTTTTCATTGTTTTCCGGCCGCCAGATCTTCTCCTGGCCGCTGTCGTCGTAGACGATCGGCGCATCCATGACGATGGTCGAGGGCGTGAAGCCATTCTCCAGCGCAGCCGAGTACAGGAACGGCTTGAATCCGGAGCCAGGTTGGCGCCGTGCCTGGGTCACGCGATTGAACTTGTTGTCGAAGTAATCAAACCCTCCGACCAGCGCCGCGACCGCACCGTCGTTCGGATCCAGCGCCACCAGTGCCCCTTGTGCCTGCGGCAGCTGCGCCAGCGCGGCCACGCCGTGGCCGTTGGTCACGACGTAGACCACATCGCCGCGCTGTACGACATCTTCCGCGTGCTTGGGCGGCATACCGACGCGGGTATCGGAAATCCGCCGGTGTGCCCAGGACAGGCCGGCCCACTCGATCTGCGCAAACCCGACCGAGCGGATATAGACGCGGGCCGCCATCGGCGCCACCGACACCACCAGCGCCGGCCGCAGGCCGCCGATCTCGGGTATATCGGTCAGCGCCGCATCCAGCTTTGCGGGCGCGCTGCGTTCATCGAGATTGAGCTGCTTCAGTGGCCCGCGGTAGCCGTGGCGGCGGTCGTATTCGATCAGACCGATACGCAGCGCGCGATTGGCCGCGGTCTGCAGCCGCCCGTCGATCGTGGTGTAGACCTTGTAGCCCTGGTTCACCGCGTCGTCGCCGTACTGGCTGACGAGCTCGGCGCGTGCCATCTCGGCGACGTACGGTGCTTCGATGTCGTACTGAATGCCGTGATCGCGCGCCTCGACCGGCTCCTGCGACGCACGTTGCGCCGTGCCGGCGTCGATGTAGTTCAGTTTCTGCATCTGCGTGAGCACGTAGTGACGCCGCACCTGCGCCGCCTTCGTGTTGGTGATCGGGTTGAAGCGCGAAGGTGCCTGTGGAATACCCGCGAGCGTTGCCGCTTCGGCGACCGAGAGCTGATCGAGCGGCTTGCCGAAATAAGTCTCGGCGGCCGCCGCCACGCCGTACGAGCGCTGTCCGAGGAAGATTACATTCAGATACGTGATCAGTATCTGTTCTTTGCTGAACTCGTGTTCCATGCGGTAGGTGAGGAATATCTCCTGCAGCTTGCGGCGGATGGTCTTGTCGAAGCTCAGGAACATATTGCGAGCCGCCTGCATCGTGATCGTGCTGGCGCCCTGCGAGAAGTCGCCGGAGGTCAGATCGACCACGGCCGCCCGCAGCACGCCGCTGTAGTCGAAACCGTGGTGGCTGAAGAAGCGCTGGTCTTCGGCGGCGACAAAGGCTTCGCGCACCAGCAGCGGAACGTCGTCGTAAGCCACCGGCACGCGCCGCTTCTCGCCGATCTGCGCGATCAGCTGGCCGCTGCGCGTGAAGATGCGCAGCGGCACCGGCACGCTGCCGCGGCGCATCGCATCCACCGTCGGCAACGACGGTTCGAGATAGATATAGCTCGCCAGCAGCGCGTAAGCGGCCACTGCAGCCAGTCCCAGGCACACCACAACAATCAATCCGACGACGCGAAAAGTGCTTATCTTCTGCAAATGAGCCTCTAATTTCTGCTATCGTCGCCTTTCGTGCCAAGCACCCGTCGGGTCGTCGCTAGTCGGCGGCGGGGCACTATCCGGCTACATTGCAGCATAGCAGCGCACTGTCTGGGAACGCGGACCGCGGCCAACGTCGCCCAGTGGTCAGTGTGGAACTTAGACCTCCGTCACGCCTGTGGATTCCACCGCCAGTTTAAGGTTAAGGCGTGCACGGCCATCACAGTGAGCGCCCTCTCGTCGCAATCACGTTCTGGCCGGCATATATTTCTGACATAATGAGACTGAATCGTCCTAAAACGCGCGTAGCCTACTGAAAGGTCTCGAAAAAGTGTTTCTATTATCGCGCAAGTACCGCCAGCTGCTGGGCTTGGACATCACCACTTCGTCGATAAAGCTCATTGAGCTGACGATGGGGGGCGGCCAATACCGGGTCGAGTCGTACGCGGCTGAGCCGACACCGACCAACGCCATGAATGAAAAGACCTTGGTCGATCCCGAGGCGGTGGGCGAGGCGATTCGCCGCGCCGTGAAGCGCTCCGGGGCCAAGAGTCACGAGGTCGCGATCGCGATCAGCGGCGACGCCGCCATCACCAAAGTCATCCAGATGCCGCGCGGCCTGCGCGATTCCGACCTGGAAGCCCAGGTTGAGATGCAGGCCGATCAATACATTCCGTTTCCGATGGACGAGGTCAGCTACGACTTCGAGGTGCTCGGCCAGTCGGAGAAGGACGCCGACTCGGTCGATGTTCTGCTGGTGGCTTCGCGCAGCGAGAACGTCGAACAGCGCCGCGCCGCTGTCGCCGCTGCCGGTCTGACCGCGCGCATTGTCGACGTTGAAGCGTTCGCGCTCGAGAACGCCTGCCGCCTGATGACGCACCAGATGCCCGACGGCGGTATTGATCACTGTGTCGCGGTGGTGGACTTCGGCGCCAGCAATACCACCTTCAGCGTGCTGCGCAATCTGAAAGTCATCTATACCCGCGATTTCGCCTTCGGCGGCCAGCAGCTCACCGAAGAGATCATGCGCACCTACGGGCTGTCGATGGAGGAGGCGGGTCGCGCCAAGAAAGAAGGCGGTCTGCCGGGCAACTTCCAGGCTGAAGTGCTCGATCCCTTCATCGACGACATGACTCAGCAGGTCAGCCGCTCGCTGCAGTTCTATCTCGCCTCCGGCAGCGGCCGCGAGCAGCCGGACAAGATCCTGATCTGCGGCGGCTGCGCCAATATCGCCGGCGTAGCCGAGGTGGTGCAGAGCCGCGTCGGCGTCAGCGCCGAGCGCGGTGACCCGCTGGGGCAGATGAAACTGTCCTCACGCGCGCGCGCCCAGGCAGTGCAGCGCGATGCCACCGCTTTGCTGACCGCCTGCGGCCTCGCGTTGCGGAGCTTCGACTAATGCCTCGTATTAACCTGCTTCCCTGGCGCGACCAACAGCGTCGCGAAAGGAAACTGGCATTCTTTGTCGCCCTCGGCGGCGCGGTGGCACTGGCGGCGATCGCGGCCTTCATCGCCTACCTGCTGCTCGGCTCGATGATCGATGCGCAGGACCATCGCAATGAGCGCCTGCGCGCGCAGATCAAAGTGCTCGACAAGCAGATCGAGGAGATCAACGACCTGGAGGCGCAGAAGCAGAAATACATCTCGCGCATGCAGATCATCGAGAAATTGCAGCGCTCACGTCCCGAGGTGGTGCACCTGTTCGATGAGCTGGTGAAACAGATGCCCGACGGCACCTACCTGACCACGGTCAAGCAGACCGGTCCCAAGCTCAAACTCGACGGGGTGGCGCAATCCTCCACACGGGTGTCGGCCCTGATGCGTAACATCTCGGCCTCGCAATGGCTGCGCAATCCCGAGCTTGAAGTAGTGCAGACCAAGTCTGATACCGCCGGCAGCAGCTTTACGCTCGATGCCGAACAGGTCACCCTGCCCGCTTCGGACGACACCACCACCAAGCGACCGGTGCGAGCCGCTGCAGGGAGCACCAAATGAGCGTGCTCGACGAACTGCGCTCGCTGGACCCGCGTGAGCCGGGGCGCTGGCCGTTTGCTGCACGCGCCGCCGCAGTCTCGATCTGCTTCGTCGCGGTGGCGATCGGCCTGATCTACGTATTCGTCTGGCAGGATCGCATGCCCGAGCTGCGGCAGCGCGAAGACCAGGAACAGCAGCTGCGCAATGAATTCCGGGTCAAGCATGCCAAGGCCGTCAACCTCGCCGTTTATAAGCAGCAGCTCACCGATATCGAAAAATCCTTTGGCGCGCTGCTGCGGCAGCTGCCGAGCAAGACCGAAGTGCCGAATCTGCTGGTGGATATATCGCAGACCGGGCTGGCGGCGGCACTGGAAGAGAAGCTGTTTCAACCCGGTCAGGAAGTGAAGAAGGACTTCTACGCCGAGCTGCCGATCCATATTCAGCTCACCGGCAGCTACCACGAATTCGGCGCGTTTGTCAGCGGCATCGCGGCACTGCCGCGTATCGTCACGCTGCACGACATCCAGATCACACCGGTCAGCAAGGAAAAGTCCGCGGCCTATGATCAGCTGCAGCTCGATCTCACCGCCAAGACCTATCGGTATCTCGACGACGACGAAGTCGCGGCGGCAGAGGCCGAGAAGCGCAAGGCCGATCAGGCCAAGCGCCACGCCGCGGGAAGCTAGCGATGAGTGAACGATATAACAGCGCCGCAGAAAGGCCGCTGGCGCGCATGGCAGTGCTGGCGGCGGCGCTGCTTGCAGGCCTGTTGAGCGGCTGCAGCGGTCGCGATTCGGATCTCGATCGCTTCATCGAGGCGACCAAGAAAGAACCCGGAGGGCGCGTTGAACCGCTGCCGGAGGTCAAGCCCTACGAGGCCTACACCTACAACGATCAGGCACTGCGCTCGCCGTTCGTGCCTGGCGGCTCAGGCGGCCTGGGTGCCGGCTTGCGCCCGGACAGCAAGCGCAATCGCGAGTTCCTCGAGCAGTTCTCGCTCGACACTTTGAAAATGGTTGGGACGCTGAATCTGGGCGGCAACCGCTACGGCCTGGTGTCGACCAAGGACGGCCGCGTACATCGCGTAGTCGTCGGTGAGCACATCGGAACCAACGACGGCAAGATTACCGACATCACGGCTTCAAAGATCGCTTTGGTAGAGATCATTCCCGACGGACTGGGCGGCTACATCGAACGTCCTGCGGCCCTGGGGTTGAACGAGTGATCGGCAGGGAGACACATCGAATGAAACGGTCCATCCTCCACACGCTGCGCGGACGCATTGCCTGGCTGGCCCTTGCCTGGGCAGCCGGGATGCTCGTGGCACTGAGCGCCCGAGCCGCTGATGCTGCGCCGACTGCCGCGGCGACGACTACCAACACCCTGCAGACGATCGATGTACAGACGCTAAGCGGCAATCAGCTGCAGCTGACGTTGCACCTCGCGGGACCCGCACCGGAGCCGCTGTCGTTCACCATCGACAAGCCGGCGCGCATTTCCCTCGACCTGCCGAATACCGCGCTGGCGCTGCCGTCGCGCCGCATCGACGTCGGCTCCGCCGGCGTCGACACCGTGCTCGCCGCCGAGGCCAATGGCCGCACGCGCATTGTGCTCAATCTCGATCGGCAGATGCCTTATCAGACGCGCGTCAGCGGCAATGACATCGTCGTGATGCTAGGCGCCGTTTCCGACACGCACGCTGCCGCCAGGAGTTCTGCCGCCGCTGCTCCCCATGCCGCGGCTGCGGCCTCGGGCGCCGGCCGCGCGATCAAGAGCATCGATTTCCGCCGCAGCGAGAGCGGCGGTGGCCGGCTGGTGGTGCGCCTGTCCGATCCGCGCACGCCGATCGACCTGAAGCAGCAGGGCTCGCAGATCCTGGTGAACTTCGCCGGCACCGAGCTGCCGAAGAACCTCACGCGCCGCTACGACACGATGGATTTCGGCACACCGGTCACGGGCTTTGACGCCGAGAAAGTCAACGGCGATACCCGGATCGTGATCAATGCCAACGGCAACTTCGAACAGCTTGCGTACCAGTCGGACGACCAGTACGTGGTCGAGGTGTCGCCGGTACGCAAGGCCGCGGGTACGAATCCTGCCGATCAGAGGAAGGAATACAAGGGCGAACGCCTGACGTTGAACTTCCAGGACATCGAGACGCGCGCCGTGCTGCAGTTGCTGGCCGACGCCAGCGGCCAGAACATCGTGGTCAGCGACAGCGTGCAGGGCAGCGTCACACTGCGGCTGCAGAACGTCCCGTGGGACCAGGCGCTCGACATCGTGCTGCGCACCAAGGGTCTCGACAAACGCCAGGAAGGCAACGTCATCATCGTGGCGCCGGCTGACGAGCTGGCCGCGCGTGAGAAAGCCGATCTGTCGGCCAAGAAGGACATTCAGGCACTCGAGCCGGTGCGCTCGGAGTATCTGCAGGTCAACTACGCCAAGGCCTCCGACATCGCCGCGCTGCTCAAGGGCTCGGGCGGCGGCACTGGCACAAATTCCGTGTTGTCAGCGCGCGGCAGCGTGTCGGTCGACGACCGTACCAACACCCTGCTGCTGCAGGACACCGCGGATCGGCTGGCGGACGTGCGCCGGCTGGTGACCACGCTCGATATACCGGTCAAGCAGGTGCTGATCGAATCGCGCATCGTGATCGTCACCAACGATTTCGAGCGCGATCTTGGCGCGCGCTTTGGCGTGACTGCCACGCGGCGCAACGGCACCAACGGACTGTATGAGACCACCGGCACCGCGGCCGGCACCGATACCGGCATCAGCTCGGCACTGAGCAATCTTGCGACCAACGGCACCCAGTACCCGGTCAGTATCCCGACCGGCGCCACGGTGGCCAATCGCTACAACGTCAATCTGCCGGTTGCGACACCGGCCGGCAGTATCGCGCTGGGCATTCTCGGATCCGATTTCCTGGTCGATCTCGAACTGTCGGCGGCTCAGATCGAAAACCGCGGCACCGTCATATCCTCGCCGCGCGTGATCACCGCCAATCAGAAGGAGGCGTCGATCGAACAGGGCGTGGAAATTCCCTATCAGCAATCCGCCTCCAGCGGCGCCACCACGATCGCCTTCAAGAAGGCGGTGCTGTCGCTCAAGGTCAAGCCGCTGATCACGCCGGACAACCGCATCATTCTCGATCTCACGGTCTCGGACGACAGCGTCGGCACGGTCGTCGTGGCTTCCGGCGGCGTCAATGTGCCCTCGATCAATACCCGCACCATCGAGACTCAGGTGGTACTCGGCGACGGTCAGACGGTGGTGCTCGGCGGCATCCTCGAGACTACGCAGAGTACCCAGTCGACCAAGGTGCCGTGGCTCGGCGACGTTCCGATTCTGGGAAATCTATTCAAGGAAACGACTCGCAAGGATGACAAGGACGAGCTACTGATCTTCGTAACGCCGAAGATCCTACGGGAAGGCGTCAGCGTCAATTGACTGCGCGCGGCGCAAGCAGGCGAACAGCACACAGATCGACAGCTCAGGTGAATACAATGCGAAATTTTGGAATTCCGGTGGCGTTGGCCGCACTCGCGCTCAGCGCTTGTGGTGGCGGCAGCACCAGCTCTTTCGCCAAGCTGGGCTCCTCAAGCGGCGCCAGTAGCGGCGGCGCCAGTAGCAGCGGCAGTAGCAGCGGCGCCACGACAACGTTCTCGATGGGAAATGGCAGCGGCAGCAGCTTTGTACATGGGGTGATCGGCCTGTCGAGCCCTTCCCTGTCCGCCGGCGGCACGGCCAGCCTGAGTGTGACCATCGTCGACCAGACCGGAACTCTGTACACCGCGGCGCCTGTCACCGTCACCTTCAATTCCCCTTGCATTGCTAAGGGACTGGCCGTGATTGCAGCTAGCGCACCCAGCACCGCGGGGAGCGCTGCCGATACGATCATTACTGCCAGCGGCAACGCGACTGCTACCTACACCGCTAAGGGATGCAGTCCCTCGGACGTCATTACCGCGACGGCGCTCGTCAACGCGACGGGTCTGCTGGCGACGGGCACAGTCACGGTCGCATCCGCCACGGTTGGGTCAATTCAATTCGTATCCGCCACGCCCTCCACGATCGGATTAAAGGGTACCGGTCTGAATGAGACCTCAACGGTGGTGTTCAAGGTTGTGGATTCCACTGGCGGGCCGCGGCCTGGTGTGGCTGTCAGCTTTGCGCTGAGTACAACCGTAGGCGGAATCTCGCTTTCGCCGACACCTGCAACCTCTGGGGCAGACGGCACCGTGCAGACGGTAGTCAGCTCGGGCACAGCACACACGTCCGTCAGCGTCACTGCAACGATTGCCTCGCCGGCGCTCAGTACACAGTCAGGCGCATTGGCAGTAACCACGGGACTTCCCGCATCCAAGGCGTTTTCGATAGCGAGTACCGGCTGCCCCAACGTCGAAGCCTTCAACATTGACGGAATCGTCGTGCCGATTGTCGTACGTCTTTCCGATCGTTACCAGAACCCGGCGCCGGATGGCACCGCTGTTGCATTCACCACGAACGGCGGCCAGATCGGCGGCAATTGTGTGACCGCCGGCGGCACGGGCAGCTGTACGGTGAATTGGACCAGTTCGAATCCCCGCCCCGCGCCGACGGACA
>DATNNU010000020.1:0-3531 GCA_035601675.1 Steroidobacteraceae bacterium
TGCCATTCGCGAGCTTCGCCCAGCGCCTGCAAAGTATCGACGAGGTGTTGTCGGGACTGTGCGCCAAAGCGTCGCTTACCGGCAATGACTTCCTGCCGCTGGTGGTCAGGCTCGACGAACTCATGAGCCATGCGGCCACGATGCGCGTAATCCACCAGCACATCGTTCTGTTGCGCGCCGCATCGGCGGCGTTGGCGGCGCTCGATCTACGCGCTTCGACCCTCATCAGCGGGCCCGCGGTGCTCGACCCGTCGTGAGTACCGAGTTCGAAGTCGGTGTATTCGTCAACAGCGTGATGCACTATTTCGAAACCGCCGTGCAGCAACCGGCCGCATGCGGCATACCGCATCTGGCAGTGCGTCGCAGTCCTGAGCTCGGCGATTATACCGGCCTGGTCAGGATCAGCGGCCAGCGCGACGGCGTGGTGGTGTTTACCGCCCCGCGCAGCATGCTGTGCGTGATGCTCATGTGCATGCAGGACACCGACCTGAGCCATGGACACCTGCGCGAGCTGGTCGGCGAGATAGCCAATACCCTGTCGGGCGATGCGCAGCGCAACTTCCGGCATCAATACAGCATCTCGCTGCGCTCGCTGGTGCATGAGCGCGATGCGCCAATGATCTATCCACCGCACGCGCGCCCGATCGTGATTCCGATCACCTGGCGCAGCTATCAGGCCCGCCTGGTGGTGTGTCTAGACAGCTAAACGGCGCGGCGCGTGCTCGAGGCGCCGGCGCGGAACTCGCTGATCACATGCGGAATCGCCCCGGTGTTGAGCGGCGCCATCAGATGCACCCCGGCCACGCCTGCGATCTGCTGCATCTGCTGCATCAGCTCGATGCAGATGCGACGGCCTTCGAGCCTCTGGTCGGCGGCCGCCTCGAGCCGCTCGATCAGCGCATCGGGGATGATCGAACCGTACAGGTGCTGGCGAATCCAGCGCGCCGATCGCGCCGAGGCGAGCGGCGCCAGGCCGATCAGAATGAAGAGCTGCTCGGTAAGCTGGTGCTCGCCCAGGCGCTCAATGTAGCGGCGCACCACGCCCGGGTCGAGGCAGAACTGCGTCTGCACGAACTGCGCTCCGGCCTTGAGCTTGCGCTTCAACCCCTCGGGCTTCCAGTCGGCTGCTGGATCGATCGGCGTGTCGGCCGCGCCGAGGAAAAATTCGGCTTTGCCGCCGACCGCGCGGCCGTGGGGCAGCGCGCCGCGATCGCGAATCGCCGCCGCGGTGGCCAGCAGCGTGTTGGAATCCAGATCGAACACCGGCTTGGCATCGGGCTGATCGCCGGCGTCGGGATTATCGCCCCTGAGCACCAGTAAATTGCGCACTCCCTGGGCGGCGGCTCCGACCAGCATGCTCTGCAGCGCGATGCGGTTACGATCGCGGCAGGTCAGCTGCAGCACCGGGTCGATGCCCGAGCGTGCGAGGATGGCGGCGGCGGCCAATGCGTCCAGGTGCGCCCGGGCGCTGGCGCCATCGGTGACGTTGACGGCGTCGGCCACGCCGCGCAACGGCAGCGCTATATCGAGCAGATCCTGCGGATCGGCCGACAGCGGCGGATTGATTTCAGCGGTGATGACAAATTCGCCGGCGCGCAGCCGCCGTTCCAGAGCCACGCTGCTCATGCTTGCTCGACCCGACCTCGGAAGAGATTCAAGGGCTCAGTCTATCAATCTCGAGCGCACGCGGGCCGCTTTTGCCGGCCACGTACTCGATCTGTCCATACAGGTCACCGCTGTGCGAGAGCGGGCTGCCCGAGCCCGATAGGCGCGCGATCACCGTCACCTTCTGTCCCGGCTGCACGCCATGACCGGCGATCATCGAGTCGGCCGCCGACAGATCCACGTCCTGCGGCAGACTGGCGGCACCGCGCTTGGCGGCCAGCGGCGCCCCGCCGTCCGGCGAGCGCACGAAAACAAACAGCGAAGCGTTGGCCGGCACCTTCGCGAACAGCGTCGGCGCCAGCGTCACGTGCAGATGAATGGCGGTGGCGGCATCGATCGCCGGGTGCTGATTGGCGTCGATCTCGTCGATCTCCTTCTGCAGCGCCGCGCGCACGTTGTCGGGCGGCGACAGCGCCAGCATGGCCGAAAAGCGCGCCCGCGCGATGTCGAGATGGCCCTGGCGGAAGGCGATGATGCCGCTGTAGAACAGCGCCTTGGGCGCACTGGCATCGAGCTGCAGCGCGCGCTCGAAGAATTCGGCCGCCTGCGCCGCCCGCGCGTTATCCTCGCTGAGCAGTATCGCCTCGCCCATGCCGGCCAGCGCCGCGGCACTATCGCCCGGGCTGAGGCGATTGGCGCGCTCGTAGGCGCGCAGCGCCAGCGCATATTGACCCACGCCGCCGTAGGCTGCCCCGAGCGCCAGCCAGCCTGGCTGGTCCTGCGGCTGATCCTCGAGGTGACGCGCGAGCCCGGCGATCGTGCTGTTGCCGTCGTTTGCAGTCGCAAGGCCGGTCCAGCTGCGATTGCCGAGCAGACGATAGAGGATTGCGCTGGCCGTGATCACGAGCAGCACCGCGACCGCGGCGGCGAGCGGCGCCGAGCTCGCCTCCGGCCGGCTTCGCAGCAGCGGCAACACCACAAACAGCACCGCTACCACCGCAAGCAGCAGCGCGGCGATCACAAATGCACTCATGGTTCGGGCGGATCGCCGTCCACGCCGGACTCATCGGCATCGGCCAGGCGTGCGCGCCCGCGCAGGATGCGCCACCCGACCACGACTCCGACCGCCATCAGCACGGTCGGCGTGGCCCACAGCCAGGCATTGCGCCAGGTCATGCGTGGCCGAAACAGAATGAACTCGCCGTAGCGCGCCACCATGTGATCGCGGATCTGATCATCGCTCTGTCCTGCCAGCAGCAGCTCGCGCACCTGCACGCGCAGATCGCCGGCCAGGCCGACCGAGGAGTCGGCCAGCGCCTCGCTCTGACACTGCATGCAGCGCAGCTCGTGCGTGAGTTCGTAGTAGCGCTGCTGCAGCACCGGGTTGGGCAACGGCGGCGTGGTATCGATCGCGACCGCCCGGCCTGCCGATGCCAGTGCGGCGCACAGCAGTGCCAGGGCTCGCAGCGATCGCGACCACCTCATGCGCCGGGGCCCACGGTAGCGCTGAGGCGCGGCAGAAATTCACGCTGCCACACCTGCGGTGTGATGGCGCCGATATGCTTGTAGACCACGGTGCCGGCGGGACTGATCAGAAAACTCTCCGGCGCCCCGTACACGCCCCAGTCGATCGCGACCCGGCCATCGTTATCGGTGCCGATGCGCTCGTAGGGATTGCCGAGCTGCGCCAGCCAGCTCAGCGCATCCTCATCCTGGTCCTTCCAGTCGATGCCGATGATCGGCATGCGCGCCTCCTGCTTGATCTGCAGCAACATCTCGTGTTCGGCGCGGCACTCCACACACCAGGTGCCCCAGACATTGACCAGCGACCAGTGTCCCTTGAGCGTCTCGGCGCTCACCCGCTGCGTGTTATCGAACAGGTTAGGCAGCGTGAATTGCGGCACCGGTTTGCCGATCAGCGGCGAC
>DATNNU010000021.1:0-3514 GCA_035601675.1 Steroidobacteraceae bacterium
ATCAACCCAGCCAGCGCGCGCGCCAGAAACAGCGCCGCGATGGAATGGGCAAATGCCAGCAGCACATACGAGGCGCAGGCGCCGACCATGCTTGTCAGCAATATCGGGCGCCGGCCGAAGCGGTCGCTCAGCCGCCCCCACAGCGGCGTGGCCAGCAGTTGAAAGCCCGAATAGGTACCGAGAATCCACGTATTGAGAGCGGGCGAAGCCCCGAACTGCGCCGCCATGTACGGAATCAGCGGAATCACGATGCCGAAGCCGAGCACATCGATAACAACGACGATGAACAGCGCCTGCAATGGTTTCAATCTTCTATGCGTCATGTGCTCGCGACTGTTCAATGACCGGGCACCAACTGCTGCAGCTGCGAGCCCACGCTGCGCTGCTGCGCACGCTCGGCCACCGCGCGTATCACCAGGTTGGGCAGACGCGTCTCGTCCCAGCCCGGCAACGCATCGGATCCCGAGCCGAACAGTACGCCGAGCTTGAGTGTCGGCATCAGCCATAACCGCCAGCGTCCCGGCCCGCGAACAAAGAACACGTCGTCGGCCGCAAACGGCTCAGCGCCATGCGCCGCGGAGGCGAGTTCAATACCGAAGCCCTCGGTGCCGCTGGCGGACACCGGCTGCCGCATGCGCTCCACCCAGCCCGACGGCACGACTGTCTTGCCTTCGAAATGTCCGTCATCGAGCAGCACGCCGGCAACACGCATCCAATCCAGCAGCCGTGCGTGGAAGCAGCAGTCAGCCGGCGCGCCGGCGCCGCCGGTGGGTAATGCAATCCAGGCCGGTGCGGCATTCACACGACGCCATAGGCGCTGTGACAGATAGTCCGGATAAGCTTGCCGTGTGCCCGCTTCGATCGCGGCGCGCAGGCGCGCGGGATCAAAACCGTTCAGCGATTGTAACGGCAGACTGTCGTCGTGGGCCGCGATGCCGGCGGCCAGTGCCAGCAGCACCTGCGCGAATGCGCCGGAGTCGATCATGCTCTCGGCATCGAACCCGGGCCCATAGCGCTCGTACACGATATAGCCATGGCGCACGACGATCAGGGCCTGCAGCCCATCGGCGGCCGCATCGCGGCTGGCCTGCGCAAGCGCCGCGGCATCCAGATGTTCCTCCTGCGGCTTCACCCGCGGCAGCCCGCCGGCGTCGCCGCCGCTGACCGTGACGCGCGGCCCGGACCCCTGGCGGCCAGCGGAACCGGGCCAGACCAGCCAGAGCGCCGCGACCAGCGCGAGGCCTGCGGCGCCGATGAGCGCGGCCCGGGATTTCATGCCCGCGACTTTGGGTGACGGGCGCGCCGCGGCCGGATCGGGCCGCAATAGCTGACCCGGGATTTGGCGAGTTCGAGTTCATGGGTCGCGCCTTGCGGCCATTCGTCGCGAAGATGCGTTGCTATCACTACCGTGACACCAGCATCCAAAGCCTGTTGCACCAGCGAGCGCAGCGCCAAGCGCGTGCGTGCATCCACTCCGGCATGGGGCTCATCGAGCAGCAGCATAGCAGGCTCATGCACCAGCGCACGCGCGAACAGCACGCGACGCAGCTGCCCGTATGACAGCTCGCGTATCGTTCGCGCGGCCAGCGCAGTTGCGTCAACACGGCGCAGCGCGCGTCTGGCGCGCATTCGCTGCAGGCTGGTCAGCGTCGCGTTGAGCCCGACACTGGCCTGCAGCCCCGAGGCCACCACTTCCTCGACCCGCAGATAGCGGGGCTGCAGCAGCTGCAGCTCCGGACTGACCAATCCCACTTGACGCTTGAAGCGCTCGAGCGGCATGCCGCTGTCAATCCCGGCACGTGCTATCGAGCCGCCGCTGGCCGCACTCAGCTCGCCCTGCAGCAGCTGAATGAAGCTCGACTTGCCGGCGCCGTTGGCGCCGTGTACCACCCAGCACTCACCGCGACGAATCTGCAGCGTAAGATTTCGCAGTACCGCGATGCCCTGACGCCACACCGAGACATGGCTCAGAGCGATCAGCACCTCGCCTGCGCCGGACAGGACCGCGGCCTGTGCGACATCGCGCGCTGGCGGCGGGGCTGCCGACACCTTTCTGGCCGCGGCACTTGCGGCGGCGGCGGCCGTGCCCACGGCGCGGCGCCTACGCGCATCGAGAGGAGCCTGCAGCGTGATGCGCCCGGCCTCAAGCCGGCACAGGTGAGTGATCGGTGCCGGGATATCCTCGGCGCGATGCGACGTCAGCACCCAGGGCAGCAACGAACGACTGAGCAGGCGCAGGCAATGCTGCACGCGCTCTCGATTGCGGCCATCGAGACCATTGAACAGCTCATCGAGCAACAGTAGCTTGGGCGCCCATGCCAGCGCGCGCGCCAACAGCACCAGCCGGCGCTCACCGTAGGACAGCGTCAGAAAGCGACGTTGCGCGAGCGCATCGATCCGCAGCCGACGCAATAGCCGCGCGATGCGTAGCCGCTCGTGCGCCGTCAGCGGCTCGAGCGCAAGCTCGGTGCGATGCAGTCCGGTGCCGACGATCGCCTCGACGCGAAGATTCCAGTCGTAGTGCTCATAACGGTCCTGCCGTTCCGCGCCCACATAGGCGATTTCCTGCTTAAGGCCGTAGGGGTCCTCGAAAGTCTCGCCGCGATAGTGGTAGCGTCGCGCATGCGCGCTCGCGGGGTTCGGCCAGACGTCACCGGCCAACAGCTTCAACAGCTGCGTTTTGCCGGCACCGTTCGGGCCCATCAGCACCCAGCGCTGACCGGGGCGAATTTTCCAATCGATGCCGCGCAGCACTGACTTGCCGGCCAGTGACAAGCGCACATTGTGCAGATCGACGCTGATGAAGCACGCGCTGGGCAGGCGAAGCCGAGGCATCCCCTGGGGTCCTTTGGTCGGACCTTCACTTTAACATTCGCCGCGGCGCGGAAAGTTTTACAAATCCGGCACGGCCGCGTGGCCGAAAAAAAACGCTGCCGACATTCGGCGCTCACCGCGGGGGGTGTGAGATGAGCGCTATTGCCGGCAGCGTTGCCGTTGGCCTGATAAGGCCGCACTTGCAGCAGACGAAATCGTCTGTTGTATTCATTACTGCAACCGATATGCCAACGATCCGTGTGCCGCCGGCGGGCCGCCCAATCAGAACCTGATCGGTCTGTTTTTTTCCATGTTTTATAAGGCTTTGCGGCCCCTGCAAAGTCTGCAGCCTAGCGCCTCAGCGGCCTCATGGCGGCCGCCGCCATTGAACCTCCTCGGCGCAATGCCAGCCGGCGGCGCACCATTGCGGGGAGCCACAGCCGCCGACCTCACCGACAGTCGGCGGGCGCCGACAGCAGATAGCGACGAGCGCGGCGATCGGCCTGCGCGCTGTACGCCCTATGCTGCCCACTCCACCACACCAACAGGCGGAGGCAGCATGAGCGAGCACAACGACAAGCGGTCGCGCAAGGATCGCAAACCACGGGTCCACGATACCGTCCAGGGCGAAGGCGATTACCAGGCGGCGCGCCGCTATCGCGAGGATATCGAGGAGTTCGTCTCCAAGGCGGATGTCGAC
>DATNNU010000022.1:0-5035 GCA_035601675.1 Steroidobacteraceae bacterium
GGGTTCGCAAATGCCGTGGCGGGAGTGTTGCAAGATGGACGAGAGGCTGAAGTTCGTGGCCCGGTTGCTGGACGGGGACAAGATGGCGGTGCTGTGCCGGGAGTTCGAGATCTCGCGCAAGACCGGCTACAAGATCTTCCAGCGCTACAAGGACTGCGGCATCGAGGGGCTGACGGATCGATCCCGTAGACCCTATCGGCATGCCAGGCAGCTACCCTTTCAGATCGAGAAGGCGATCGTGCAGCTCAAGCAGGAGCACCCCAGCTGGGGTGCTCCTAAAATCCGCGAACGCCTGCGTCGCAAGCACTCCGAGATCCACTGCCCGGCCATCAGCACCGTGCATGCGATCCTGGACCGTAACGGCCTGGTTAAGCGTCGACGCCGGCGAGTCTACAAGCCCGAAGGCACCGCGCTCGCCCACCCGCACCATCCCAATGACCTCTGGTGTGCCGACTACAAGGGCGAGTTCATGCTCGCCGATCGACGCTACTGCTTTCCGCTCACCATCACCGACTTCGCGAGCCGTTACCTCATCAGCTGTGAGGGGCTCTCGAGCACCCTGGCGATGTACGCCTTTACCGTCTTTGAGCGCGCTTTTAAGGACTTCGGGCTGCCCAGAGCGATTCGCACCGATAACGGGTGCCCCTTTGCCAGTGCCAACTCGCTCTTCGGACTGACCAAGCTCTCGGTCTGGTGGCTGCGCCTGGGTATCGGCATCGAGCGCATCAAGCCCGGCCATCCGCAGCAAAACGGCCGGCATGAGCGCATGCATCTGACGCTCAAGCAGGAAGCCACCAAGCCCGCCTCCAGGAACTTCCTGCAACAGCAGGCGCGCTTCGATCAGTTCATCAGCACCTTCAACCAGGAGCGACCCCATGAGGCTCTCAACATGCGCTACCCGGCCGAGCTCTATCAGCCTTCTCCTCGGCCCTACAAGGGCTTACCCGAGCTCGAGTATCCCTTCCACGACCGCACTATCACGATCACGCGCTGTGGCCGCATCTGCTTCGGTAGACAGAAGATCAATCTCTCCCAGGCCTTCGCCGGTCAGAAGGTCGGCGTCAAACAGGTCACAGAGCGAGTGTGGCTCGTGAGCTTTATGCAGTACGATCTGGGTTACTTCGATGACGAGACATGTCGGATCGAGAGCGCGGAGAACCCCTTCGCCGCGAAACTGTCACCCATGTCTCCGGTATAAAACGTCGCCGATGCCATCGGAATAGACAAGGGACAAGTGGTAGCGGGGGCAGGATTTGAACCTGCGACCTTCGGGTTATGAGCCCGACGAGCTGCCAGACTGCTCCACCCCGCACCAGGAGGCCGCGCATTCTACACCACGGGTACCGGAAAACCCCGAACAATTCACTCAGATGCCAGCCACATATCACACCGCCCGGCGCAGACTCGGCAACCGCGCGATGGCTGGACGTTTGCGCTTGCGTTTATCTATAATTATTATGATTATTCAGCAGCTTACAAAGCTTCCCGCAACTGCTACGGCAGCACCCGCTGGCACACGCTGAGCAGCGCATTTGGCAGCAGTCCCGTGATGGTCACCGCCGCCGTATTGAGCAGCAGGATGAAACGCATGCGCGGACGCGCCTCCGGCACCGGCCGATCACCCGGGGCCTCAAAGTACATGTACCACACCACCCGCAGGTAGTAGAAGGCGCCGACTACCGATATCAGCACCGCGAAGGTCGCAACCCACACGTGGCTGCCGCCGAGCAGCGCCTGGATGATCCACAGCTTGGCCCAGAAGCCGATGAACGGCGGCACGCCGGCGGTCGAGAACATCAGCGCCAGCATCATCGCCGCCAGCAACGGATCGCGCGTGGCCAGGCCCCTGAAGTCGGCAATCTCGTCATGCTCGAAGCCACTGCGGCTCAGCATCAGGATCATGCCGAAGGACGCCAGTGTGGTGATTACATAGGCGATCGTGAAAATCAGCGCCGCCTGATAGCCGGACGTGTTACCGGTGGCGAAGCCGAGCAGCACGAAGCCGGCGTTGGCGATGGCCGAATACGCCAGCATGCGTTTGAGATTGCTCTGCGCGATCGCGCCTAGGTTGCCGACCAGCAGCGACAACACCGCCACCGCCATCAGCATCTGCGTCCAGATCGCGGGCGCGCCGGCCAGCCCGTGTGTGAGCAGCCGCAGGATCAGCGCAAACGAGCCCAGATTCGAGACTGTCGCGATATACAGTGTCACGCTGGTCGGGGCCCCCTGATAGACATCCGGCACCCACATGTGAAACGGCACGGCACCGAACTTGAAGGCGATCGCGGCGACCACGAACGCGACGCCGATGATCAGGGCGGCATCGGGGCCGCGGCGCACGATACTGCTGAGCTGATCGAGATCGAGTGTTCCGGTCAGGCCGTAGAGCATCGACATCCCGTAGAGCAGCACGCCGGATGCGATGGCTCCGAGCACGAAATATTTCACGGCCGCCTCGGCCGCGATCCCCGAATCGCGATCGAAGGCCACCAGCGCGTATAGTGACAGCGACAGCAGCTCGATGCCCAGATACACCGTCAGCAGGCTGTTGGCCGAGATCAGCACGAAGATCCCGAGCAGGGCTGTGAGGCACAGGACGTAGTACTCCCCTCCTCGCATGCCGCGCTGTTCCAGGTACTCCTGCGAATAGAATATCGCCGTCGCCATCGCGACGAAGCCGGCCATTTTCAGAAACCCCGCCAGCGCATCGACGACGTACATTCCGTCGAACAGCAGGAAGCGCTGCATCGTGAGGCCATATTGGCTGGTCAGCGCCACGCCGACGGTCAGGGCCAACATGGTCAGTGTTGCGGACAGTCCACGGCGGCTGGCGCCGAAGTAGACATCGCACAGCAGGATCAGGCAGGCCGAGCTCGCCAGCGAGATTTCCGGGATGGCCAGCAGCAGCGGACCACCCGTCAGCGTAGCGATCGTCATGCGGCACCCGGAATCTTGCTGGTCAGCATCTGCTGCAGCAGATGCTGCACCGAGGCTTCCATCATGTTCAGCATCGGCGCCGGCCAGATACCGAGCATCAGCACCGCCAGCGCCAGCGCGCCGAGCACCAGGAACTCGCGCGGATTCAGATCCTGCATCGTCGCGACCTGCGGATTGGCGACCTCGCCGAAGATCACCCGCTTGACCAGCCACAGATTGTAGGCAGCGCCGACCACCAGGATGCTACCCGCCAGCAGCGCGAACCAGAAGCTCGCCTTGAAGCTCGCCAGGATCACGAGGAACTCACCGACGAAACCTGAAGTGCCGGGCAAGCCGGAGTTCGCCAGCGCAAACAGCACCATCAAGGCGGCGAACTTTGGCATCACGTTGATCACACCGCCATAGGCGCTGATATCGCGAGTATGCAGGCGGTCGTACATCACACCGATGCACAGGAACAGGGCGCCGGAGATCAGGCCGTGCGATATCATCTGGAACACGGCGCCATCGAGGCCGTTGACTGCGCCCTGGGCAGAGCCGGTAGCCGCCATGATGTAGAACACGAGGAACGCACCCAGCGTCACGAAGCCCATGTGCGCGATCGAGGAATAGGCGACCAGTTTCTTCATGTCCTGCTGTACCAGCGCCACAAAAGCGATATAGACGATCGCAATCAGCGACAGTGTGACGATCAGCCAGTCGAGTTCGCGGCTGGCATCGGGTGTCATCGGCAGGCTGAAGCGCAGCAGGCCGTAACCGCCCATCTTCAGCATGATCGCCGCCAGAATCACCGAACCGCCGGTGGGCGCCTCGACGTGCGCGTCGGGCAGCCAGGTGTGCACCGGCCACATCGGCACCTTGACCGCGAACGCCAGCAGAAAGGCGATAAAGATCCAGCGCTGCTCGGCCAGGCTCAGCGGCAGCTGCTGCATGGCCGCGATGCTGTAATCACCCGCCTTCAGATACAGGTAGATCAGGGCCACCAGCATCAGCACCGAGCCCAGGAATGTGTACAGGAAGAACTTCAGGGTCGCGTACACGCGCCGCGGGCCGCCCCAGACGCCGATGATCACAAACATCGGGATCAGCATCGCTTCCCAGAAAAAATAGAACAGCAGCGAATCGAGCGCGCAGAACACGCCGATCATCAGCCCTTCCATGATCAGGAACGCCGCGTAGTACTGCGCCGGGCGCTTGTCGACCACTGACCAGCCGGCGATGATCACCGGCACCGTCATGAATGCGGTCAGCAGGATCAACGGCAGTGAGATGCCGTCAACGCCGAGGTAATACTGGGATTTGAGCGCCGGAATCCACGCCAGGCGCTCGATGAACTGGAAGTTCGCTGTGCCGTTGGCAAAGCCGGCATACAGCGGCACGCAGGCCGCAAGCGTCAGCAGTGAGCTCAGCAGCGCGGCCCAGCGCGCCATGCGCTCGCGCTGATCGCCGAGGGCCAGCGTGACCAGGCCGCCGGCTATCGGCAGCCAGATGACGACGGAGAGCCAGCCGAATTGCTGCATGCCTTTGGAGACCTTCGACTTAAATGTGGATCAGGAACCAGCCCAGCGACAGCGCCAGACCGATGATCATCCAGAAGGCATACGAGTACAGGAATCCGCTCTGCAGCAGCCGCGTCACTCCGGCGAGCCGGTCCACCGCTTCGGCCGAGCCATTGACAATCGCGCCATCGATCACCAACTGATCGCCGCCACGCCACAGCACGACGCCCAGCCCGCGCGCTAATGGGGCCAGAACGTTTTCATTGAACCAGTCGAAATAGTACTTGTTGACCAGCACGCGGTTTAGTCCGCTGAAGCGCTCGCGGATCGCTACGCCCAGCTGCGGCCGCTTGAGCACGCACCACCACGCGGTGAAGACGCCAAGCGCGGCCAGCCAGACCGGCGCCGACATCAGCGAGTGCAGCGCGAACGCCGTCGGTCCCTGCCATTCGGCCTTGAGTTCCCCGACCACGTCGTGACCTTTGAGCACTTTGATCGCACTGCCGAAATAGTCGCGAAACAGGATCGGCTCGATGGTCAGGTAGCCTATGATTACCGATGGGATCGCCAGCGCCACCAGCGGCGCCTTCATATCCCAG
>DATNNU010000023.1:0-5850 GCA_035601675.1 Steroidobacteraceae bacterium
GGACGCGCACAGTACCGAATTCAATCGTGCCTCGACGCACCCGGTCATCGCGCTGATCACCGAGTGGCAGGACCGCAGCCACGGTATTCAGCAGCGCGACGAGGGTTCGCAGCTCGGCGGCACGATGCGTCTGGGTGCGCAGGAGGTGCAGCTGCATCCCGGCACGCAGGCGCGCGAACTGTATGGCCGCGACATCATCGCCGAGCGCCATCGCCACCGCTTCGAGTTCAACAACAACTTTCTCGAGGCGTATCAACGCGCCGGAATGAAGTTCTCTGGCTTCTCGCGCGACGGTCTGGTCGAAATCATCGAACTGCCGGTGCATCCGTGGTTCGTCGCGACGCAGTTCCACCCGGAGTTCACTTCCACGCCACGCGACGGCCATCCGCTGTTCACCGGCTTCGTGCGGGCGGCGCGCGCCTATCGGGGCTCGCAGCTGCCTGCCGCGGCCGGCGCATGAAACTGGCCGGGTATGAGGTTGGGATCGACCGGCCGCTGTTTCTGATCGCGGGCCCGTGCGTGATCGAATCCGAGGCGCTGGTGCAGGAGGTCGCCGGTACGCTCAGGGAAATCACCGCTGCGCTGGGCATGCCGCTGATCTTCAAAGCGTCGTTCGACAAGGCCAACCGCTCCTCGCGCAGCAGTTTTCGCGGACCGGGACTCGAGTCCGGGCTGAAGGCGCTGCAGTCGGTGCAGAAACTGTTCAAGCTGCCGGTGCTGACCGACGTGCACGAAGACACGCCGATCGCGGAGGTCGCCGCGGTGGTCGACGTGCTGCAGACGCCGGCATTTTTGTGCCGCCAGACCAATTTCATCCTGCAGGTTGCCGCCGCTGGCCGGCCGGTGAACATCAAGAAGGGCCAGTTTCTCTCGCCCTGGGAAATGCAGAACGTGGTGGACAAGGCGCACTCGACCGGCAATCAGCAGATCATGGTGTGTGAACGCGGCTTCAGCTTCGGCTACAACAACCTGATTGCCGACATGCGCTCGCTGTCGGCCATGCGTGCCACCGGCTGTCCGGTGGTGTTCGATGCGACGCATTCGGTGCAACTGCCGGGAGCGAAGGGCAGCTCCTCGGGAGGCGAGCGCGAGTTTGTGCCGGTGCTGGCGCGCTCGGCGGTGGCCGCGGGGATCGCGGGAATTTTCATGGAAACGCATCCGCGGCCGGAGAGCGCGCTGTCGGATGGTCCTAATGCGTGGCCGCTGGCGCGCATGGGCTCGCTGCTGAGCACGTTGCAGCAGCTCGATAGCGTCAGCAAATCGCGCCCCTTCGAGGAGTCGTCGCTATGAGTGGGATCGCCGGTGTTCATGCGCGTGAGATCATCGATTCGCGCGGCAATCCGACGGTCGAAGCGGAGGTCAGACTGCGCTCGGGCGCGCTCGGACGCGCCGCGGTGCCCTCGGGGGCGTCGACCGGCACGCGCGAGGCGGTGGAACTGCGCGATGGCGATCCCAGGCGCTATCTGGGCAAGGGCGTCACGCGGGCGGTCGACAACGTCAACACGCTGCTGCGCGAAGCGCTCATTGGCCGCGAGGCCGGCGATCAGGCGGGCCTCGATGCGCGCATGATCGAGCTCGACGGTACCGACACCAAATCGCGGCTGGGCGCCAACGCGCTGCTGTCGGTGTCGCTGGCAAATGCGCATGCCGCGGCCAACGAGGCCGGCCAGCCGCTGTTCAAGCAGCTCGGCGGCAGCCGCGAGCCGGTGATGCCGGTGCCGTTGATGAACATCATCAACGGCGGGGCGCACGCCGATAATACCCTCGATATCCAGGAATTCATGATTCTGCCGGTCGGCGCGCCGTCGCTGCGCGAGGCGCTGCGTTATGGATCGGAGATCTTTCATACGCTGAAGAAGATCCTGCATGACAGGGGTCTGGCCACATCGGTGGGCGATGAGGGTGGCTTTGCGCCCGATCTGCCATCGAATGAAGCAGCCCTGCAGACCATTCTGGAGGCGATCGAGAAGGCGGGCTACAAGGCCGGTCGCGATGTCTACCTGGGACTGGATGTGGCCAGCTCCGAGTTCTTCCGCGACGGCAAGTACCAGCTCGAGTCCGAGCATCGCAGCTTCAGTCCGGCCGAATTCACCCAGTACCTCGCCGACCTGGTGGCAAAGTACCCGATCCTCACGATCGAGGACGGCATGAGCGAGGCCGACTGGAGCGGCTGGTCGTTGTTGACCGCGGCGCTCGGGCGCAGGATTCAGCTGGTTGGGGACGACGTGTTTGTCACCAACACCCGGATCCTGGCCGAGGGCATTTCGCGCGGCGTGGCCAATGCGATCCTGATCAAGCCGAACCAGATCGGGACGCTGACCGAGACGCTCGCCGCCATCGACATGGCCGAGCGGGCTCATTACGCCGCCATCATCTCGCATCGCTCGGGCGAGACCGAAGACTGCACCATCGCCGATATCGCGGTCGCGACCGCCGCCACGCAGATCAAGACCGGCTCGATGTCGCGTTCCGATCGGGTCGCCAAGTACAACCAGTTGCTGCGTATCGAGGAGCGGCTCGGCGGCAAGCCACGCTATGCCGGTCGCGATGCCTTCCCGGTCAAGATTTGAGCCCGGCTTCACTTTGAACGGTGGTACCCTAGTCTCGCCATGAAGTGGCTCGCCGTCGCCCTGTCTGCCGCCATACTGCTGTTGCAGTATCGGCTTTGGCTGTCGAACGACGGTGTACCTGAAGTGCTGCGCCTGCAAGCCGCGGTGGCCGCGCGACAGGCCGACAATGCCCGCGTATCGGAACGCAACCGACAGCTGGCGGCCGAAGTGCGTGACCTGAAGCAGGGCTATAGCGCGCTCGAAGAGCGGGCACGCAGCGACCTGGGAATGATCGCCGGCAACGAATCCTTCTACCAGGTGGTACCGCAGAAGGGCGCGGGGCCGGCCGCTGCGCCAATACCGCCGGCGCCGGCACCGCAGAACCCGCAGCGCACGGCCGCGGCTCGCTAGGAGCCGGTGGACAGCTCAGACCGTGGATAGATGCACTATTGGATCGTGATGCCGGCCGCAGGCGTTGGCCGCCGCTTTGGCAGCGCGAAGCAATACGCTTTGCTGGGGGATCGCACGGTGCTTGCGACCGCGCTGCAGGTGTTCCTCGATGACCCGCAATGCCACGGCGGCAGTCTCGTGCTGGCAAGCGATGATCCGCAGCGAGCGCAACTGGCGGTTCAGCTGCCGTCGCGCATCGGCGTGACCGATGGCGGTGCCGAGCGCGCTCATTCGGTGTGCAACGGCCTGCGCTCACTCGATGCACGCGCCGGCGCCGATGACTGGGTGCTGGTACACGATGCCGTGCGCCCGGCCTTGAGCGCGGCCGATCTGCAGCGGCTGCTGCGTTATGGCGCGGGCGATGCGATCGGCGCGCTGCTGGCGGCGCCGGTCGCCGACACGGTGAAGCGCGCGCACGAGGGCGGCGCTGAGATCGGCGTGCGGCGTTGTGAGGCGACCTTGCCGCGCGAGTCGCTGTGGCTGGCGCAGACACCGCAGATGTTCCGTTACGCGCCGCTGCGCGCCGCGCTCGAGCGCGCCATCGCCGATGGCCGTACACCGACCGACGAGGCGCAGGCGATGGAATGGCAGGGCCATGCGGCCCTGCTGGTGCAGGCGCAGGACAGCAACATCAAGATCACCACTGCCACCGATCTGCCGCTGTTGGAGGCGATCCTGCGCCACAGGGCAATTCAGTGAGAGTCGGCTCGGGCATCGACGTGCACGCCTTCGGCCCCGGCGATGCCGTTATGCTCGGCGGCGTGCGCATTGCGCACAGCCGCGGCATCGTTGCGCATTCCGACGGCGATGTGCTGCTGCACGCGCTGGTGGATGCGCTGCTCGGGGCCGCGGGGCTGGGCGATATTGGACAGCATTTTCCCGACAGCGATCCGCGCTGGAAGGGTGCCGACAGCGCGCGCTTCGTGACCGCCACGGTGGAACTGCTCGAGCGAGCGGGTCAGCGCGTGGTAAACGCGGATCTGACGCTGCTGGCCGAGGCACCGAAGATCGGGCCCTGGCGTGAGGCGATCCGCAGCAATGTGGCAAGCCTGCTGCGGCTGCCGTCATCGTGCGTGAACGTCAAGGCCACGACCACGGAACGGCTCGGCTTCGTCGGCCGCAGCGAGGGCCTGACGGCCATGGCCACGGTCTTGATCGATGGGCGGTGAACCGCGCGCGCTCGAGCGCGCCTCCTCAGGCGCGGGAAAGCAGTACCAGCGTCGCACCGGTGCCGCCGGCGGCCGGCCGCGCGGAGGCAAATGCCAGCACTGGATCCGAGCGCCGCAGCAGCGCGTTGACGGTATTCTTGAGGACCGGGCCGCGGTTTCCCGAGCGCAGTCCCTTGCCGTGAATGACGCGTACGCATCGCCACTCGCGCGAGCGTGCTTGCCGCAGAAAAGCGTTCAGCTGCGCGGCGGCCTGGCTGACGGTTAGGCCGTGCAGGTCAATCTCGGACTCGATGCGATACAGCCCGCGGCGCAACCGGCGCAACACCGTCTCTGGAACGCCGGCACGGCGAAACAACAGCTCGTCCCCGGGCTGCACGTCATGCAGATCGACGCCGCTGCCGAGGCTCTGCTGCAGCACCGCGTCGCGCTCGGCACGTGCAAATTTCGCGCGCGGTTTGGGACTAGGCCGCACCGGCGGCACGCGCAGCGGGCGCTTCAGTGGCTGCACGTCGCGCATCGCGCGCCGGAAAAGCTCGCCCTCGTCCTGCTCGCTGTTGTCATCCTCCTGGCTCATCGCAGCTCGCTCCTCCCGACGAGGGCATTGAAGTATATTGGCGCGCCCCGTGCCCATTGTGCCGCTTAAGGGATTGCCCGCCCCTTGTCCCTGAAAATATTTTTCCGTGAAAATACTCGTCAGTAACGACGACGGTTATCGTGCCGAGGGTATCGCCCAGTTGCGCGCCGCAATGGCGTCGCTGGGGGAGGTGACGGTGGTCGCCCCCGACCGCAATCGCAGCGGTGCCGGCAACTCCCTGACCCTGGATGCGCCGCTGCGCCTGTTCGAGTCCGAGGACGGGGTCTACTACGTGGCCGGGACGCCGACCGACTGCGTGCACCTGGCGATTTCCGGCGTGTTCGACTTCGAATTCGACATGGTGGCCTCCGGCATCAATGACGGCGCCAATCTCGGCGACGACGTGCTGTATTCGGGCACGGTAGCCGCCGCGATCGAGGGCCGCTTTCTGGGGCTGCCGACGATAGCGATCTCGCTGTGCACCTCGCCGGGCGGCGGGCGGCATTTCGACACCGCGGCCCGGGTCGCGCACCGGCTGGTCGCGGGACTGCTGCAGCGGCCGTTCGATGCGGCGATAATCCTCAACGTCAATGTGCCCGATCGGCCGTATGCGCAGCTGGCAGGCTATTCGAGCACGCGACTGGGGTTTCGCCACCGCTCCGACGCGGTCATCCCGGCGCGCAACCCCAAAGGCCAGCCGGTGTATTGGATCGGTCCGGCCGGCGCCGGGGCGGATGCCGGCAGCGGCACCGATTTTCTGGCGGTGGAAAACGGCTTTGTATCGGTGACGCCGCTGTCGATCGACCTGACTCGCCACGCGGCTCTGCCGGCGATCGGACGCTGGCTGGAAAACCTATGAGCCCGAGGCAATGAACGATCCGCGCTTTGCCGGCATCGGCATGACGTCGGCGCGCACCCGCGACCGCCTGGTGCAACGCCTGCGTGATCAGGGCATCACCAGCCCCACGGTGCTGGATCGTATCCGTAACGTGCCGCGGCACATCTTCGTCGATGAGGCGCTGGCGAGCCGGGCCTACGAGGACACCGCGCTGCCGATCGGCTATGGCCAGACCATTTCGCAGCCCTACATCGTCGCCCGCATGACCGA
>DATNNU010000024.1:0-3233 GCA_035601675.1 Steroidobacteraceae bacterium
ATCAGCACGCCGCTGTCCTGCGGCAGGGTCGCGAGCCGCACCCGCAACAGCGCCTGCGCGCGGTCGAGCTCGCGGCTCAGCGCCGCCGACCGTGGTAGCTCAGCGCCGGTCGCGGTGAGGGCAGCCAAAGCCAATGCCCCCAGCCCCGCTGCCAGCCCCGCCGCCAGTCGGCGGCCGCTCATCGGTTCACCGGTTCGGGCATCATGCGCGGATTCTATGGGAACAGGGTCGCCAACATGAGCTCATCCACCACACCGGCACCGGCGGTCGCGCCGAGTGAAAGCGCACTGGATTACCTGCGGCTCGATGACGAGCTCAACGAGGATGAAAGGCTGGTGCGCGATGCGGTCGCGCGTCTGGTCGATGAGCGCGTGCTGCCGATCATCGGCGAGTGCTTTGAAACCGGCAGATTTGCGCGCGAGCTGCTGCCCGGGCTGGCTGAGCTCGGCGTATTGGGCTGCACCCTGCACGGCTATGGCTGCGCCGGCCTCAGCGCCGTCAGCTACGGGCTGATATGCCGTGAACTCGAGCGCGGTGACAGCGCGCTGCGCAGCTTCGTCTCGGTGCAGTCAAGCCTGTGCATGTACCCGATCCATGCCTTTGGAAGCGAGCAGCAGAAACTGCAGTGGTTGCCGCGCATGGCGCGCGGCGAAGTCATCGGCTGCTTCGGCCTGACCGAGCCCCAGGGCGGTTCCGACCCCGGCAATATGCGCACCACGGCGCGCCGTGAGGGCGAGGGCTGGGTGTTGCGCGGTTCAAAAATGTGGATCACCAACGGCCACATCGCCGATCTGGCCATAGTCTGGGCGCAGACGCCGGAGGGCATGCGCGGCTTTCTGGTCGAACGCGGCGCACGCGGCTTCAGCTCGGAAGAAATCAAGCACAAATTCAGCCTGCGGGCCTCCAACACCGGCGCCCTGTTCTTCGACGATGTGCGGCTGCCCGCCGAGGCGGCGCTGCCGGGCGCGACCGGCATCAAGGCGCCGCTGTCCTGCCTGTCTCAGGCCCGCTACGGCATCTGCTGGGGTGTCATTGGCGCCGCGCAGGCCTGCCTGGCCGAGGCGCTGCGCCACGCCGGCGAGCGTGTGCTGTTTGGCCGGCCGTTGAATCACACCCAGGCGGTGCAGCTCAGGTTGGCCGAGATGGTGCGCAAGCTCAGCACGGCGCAGCTGCTGGCGCTGCACCTCGGGCGACTCAAGGAGCGCGAGGCCTTGAGCGCTGCCCAGGTCTCGCTCGGGAAATGGAACAACTGTCGCATGGCGCTGGAGATTGCGCGCGATTGTCGTGATCTGCTCGGCGGCGCCGGCATCAGCGTCGAACATGTGGCCATCCGTCACATGCTCAATCTGGAAAGTGTGGTCACCTACGAGGGTACCGAGACCATTCATCAGCTCACGATTGGGCGCGCCGTCACCGGCATCGGCGCGTTCTGACACGCCGCTACGTTTGGTCGACACCACATTTGACAAAATATAGCGCGCCGAGGTTGTCGCAACCTGGCGACAGCGCAAAAATAATCTTCTGATTCCTTATGGCCTTGCCCACGACACCGCAGTATCATCTCACCTAGTTGCTGCGACCCCAGTGCTTGCAGCAAAAATCGGACAGCCAGAGTTTCTACCACGGTCTTGATGTTAGAAACCCAGGCTGTCGGGGTGCGCACAGACTGCGGCAAGCAACTTTTTGCGCCTGTCGCGAGTGTCCTCGGCGCGAACTGACGCGCAGGTCCCGCAATTTCGGGACGGGCCCATTGGCCAGGCACTGAAGTCTGCCAAGATTTGGATTGCGCACCCGGACAGACCTGTGTCGTGTGAGAAAATTAAACCCCCGCATTGCGGGGTTTTTTTTGCGCGCGCCGGGCGTGAGTCTGGAACACAATAGCCGGCATCTGATCGCCTTTCCTTCTGCGCCCGCAAGATATATCAGCGTGGATCGTGAACAATTGCGGATCGCCGGATTGACCGGCGTCGATGTCGCACTCGACATCGCCGGTGCCGGCAGCCGCAGCTACGCGTTCGTGATCGACTGGCATGTCCGTTTGCTGCTGGCTTTGGCGTGGTTCTGCGGCGCCTGGCTGCTGATCAAGCTGATCGGGCTGACGCTGTCGCCGTTGGAGGCGAGTTCACGATTGCTGGCACGGGTGGCGGTGGCTCCGGCGCTCGGCATCTATCTGTTCTATCACCCGGTGCTCGAAGTGCTGATGCGCGGTCGCACACCCGGTAAGCGTCGGGCCGGCGTGCGCATCGTTACGCGCAACGGCGGCACACCCGGCCTCAATGCGCTGCTGATCCGCAATCTGTTCCGGCTGGTGGACTCACTGCCATTTTTCTACGTGGTTGGACTGGCCAGCTGTTTCATCACCGAGCAGCGGGTACGCATTGGCGATCTGGCTGCCGGCACGCTGCTGGTGCTCGACTCCGATGCCGCCGCGAAAACTCTGGCGCAGCTCGGGTCGATGGTCGCGCACAGCGGTCTGGCGCCGGCGCTGGTTGAACTGATTCACGACCTGCTCGAGCGCTGGACATCGCTCGAGACCGGCAAGCGCGATGAGCTGGCGCGCTCGATCCTGGCGCGGCTCGACAGCGCGGCACCAGCCGCGCAGCTCGCCGCGCTGAGTGATGCCGAACTGTCGCAACGCCTGCATCAGCTGCTGGAAACCGGCCGCATCGATCGCGCATGAACGCCGGCAGCCCAGCCAGTGCCTGGATGAAATCCCGCTCCAGGGTATGGAGCGAATGGCTGGCACAGGCGCAATCGCCGGCGCGTGAGCTGGACGTCGAAGCGGCGCAACGCCACATCGAACGCTACCGCGCGCTGGCGCGCGATCTGGCCACCGCGCGCCGCCTGCTGCCCGGCAGCCGCGCCACCGCCGCGCTCGAGGCACTTTATGTCGGCGCGCACGCGGGCATAGACCGCTCGGCACGCAACACGGGCTCGACGCTGCTGCGGCTGTTGCGCGATGACATCCCGGCAATCATCGTGTCACTGCGACCGACGATCCTGTGGCTGGGCTTGTTGCTGTTTGCCAGCGCCGGGGCCGGCTGGTGGCTGATCTCGACTTATCCCGATCTGATCGCGCTGGTGGCAAGCGAAAAGATGATCGACGGGGTCGAACACGGGCGGTTGTGGACCGAGGGCATGCTCAACATCGCACCGGCCTCGATCCTGTCGGTGCGCATTCTGTCGAACAATATCGTCGTCAGCCTGTTCGCGTTCTGCGCCGGTATCTTCTT
>DATNNU010000025.1:0-2348 GCA_035601675.1 Steroidobacteraceae bacterium
GGAGGAGTTCTACCGCCAGATCATTTCGACCCGCAGCTACCAGCAGCGGCTCGATACGCTTGCGGCGGTACGCGATGCCGGCATCAACGTGTGCTGCGGCGGCATCGTCGGCATGGGCGAGACAGCGCGCGATCGCGCGCAGATGCTGGTGACGCTGGCGACTCTGCCGCAACATCCCGAGAGTGTCCCGATCAATCAGCTGGTGCGCGTACCAGGCACACCGCTGGCACAGGCAGGGGACGTGGACCCGTTGGATTTTGTGCGCACCATCGCCGCGGCGCGCGTGATGATTCCGAAGGCGCACGTGCGGCTGTCGGCCGGACGCAGCACGATGAGCGATGAGTTGCAGGCACTCGCCTTTCTGGCCGGTGCCAATTCCATTTTCTATGGCGAGAAGCTGCTGACCACCGGCAATCCCGACGTCGAGCAGGACCGCGCGCTGTTGGCGCGGCTCGGCATGCGGGCCGAAGGCGTCACGGCTGTGCCTGGTGCGACTTGATTCGCCCCTGCTCGCTCGCGAGCTGGCAGCACTCGAGGCACAGCACACTCGAAGGCGCCGCCGCATGGTCGAGGCGTTTCCAGAACCCGGGGATCCGACCGCGGTGCGGGTCGGCGGTCGACTGCTGCGCAACTTCTGCAGCAACGATTACCTGGGCCTGAGCCATCATCCGGCGCTGATCCGCGCGGCCGGCGATTGCATGAGCCGCTTTGGTTTCGGTGCCGGGGCGGCGCACCTGGTCAGCGGCCATTCGCTCGAGCACCACGCGCTCGAGGAGGAGCTGGCCGCGTTCACCGGTCGGCAGCGCGCGCTGCTGTTTTCGACCGGTTACATGGCCAACCTCGGCGTCGTCAGCGCGCTCACCGACCGGCATGACCTGGTGCTCGCCGACCGCTGGAATCATGCCTCGCTGCTGGACGCGGCCCGACTTTCGGGTGCGCGCCTGCGCCGTTATGCCCACTGCAACACGGCACACGCAGCGCAGCTGCTGCTCGCGCAGCGCGGTGCGGATGAGGCCGGGACCGCAACGGCGCTGATCGTGACCGATGGTGTGTTCAGCATGGACGGCGATCTGGCGCCGCTGCCCGAGCTGGCGGCGCTCGCGCAACGCCATGACTGCGCACTGGCGGTCGATGATGCGCATGGCCTCGGCGTGATCGGCAAAAATGGCGGCGGCACGCTCGAGCAGACCGCCATGGCTGCGAGCGCGGTGCCGATCCTGGTCGGCACGCTCGGCAAGGCCTTCGGAACTTTCGGCGCGTTTGTCGCCGGCGACGCCGCGCTGATCGACTACCTGATTCAGCGCGCGCGTACCTACATCTATACCACTGCGCTGCCGCCACCCGTGGCGGCGGCGAGCCGCGCCGCACTGCGACTGGTACAGCAGGAGAGCTGGCGGCGTGAGCGACTGCAAAGCCTGACGCTTCGATTCCGCGCGGCAGCGGCGACACTCGGCCTGCCGCTCGCGGCGTCGACGACACCGATCCAACCGCTGATCGTCGGCGAGGCCGCGCATGCACTGGCATTGAGCGAGGCACTGATGGATGCCGGCTTCTGGGTCGTGGCGATCCGGCCGCCGACGGTGCCGGCGGGCGGCGCGCGGCTGCGCATCACACTATCGGCCGCGCATCGCGAACGGGACGTCGATGCGCTGGCCGAAACCTTAGGCCGGTTGTGGCGTGAGCGGAGTACCGCTTGAGTCGCGCGCGCGTCAGTCCTGCGCTCTATAGCGAGACCAGCGGCGCCGGCAACGTTGATGCTGCACCGCTGGTACTGCTGCACGGCTGGGGCATGAACCTGCGCGTGTTCGACCGCCTGCGCGTCGCGCTCGGGGCGCAACAGCGAGTGACGGCTGTTGATCTGCCAGGCCATGGCCGCAGTCCATGGACTGCGCAAGCTTCGCCGCAACAGCAGCTCGCAGGCCTCGCGGCCATGCTGCCGCGCGGTGCGACGCTGGCCGGCTGGTCGCTCGGCGGACAGCTGGCGCTGCAGCTCGCGAGCCAGCCGGCGCTCGCCGTGCGCCGCCTGGTGCTGATCGCCACCAGTCCGCGCTTCGTGCGCGCCGATGACTGGCCGCAAGGCGTTCCCGCCGCGACGCTGCGAGAGTTTGCGGCGCAGCTCGAGCGCGATGCAGACCAGACCATAGCCGATTTTCTCGAGCTGCAGGTGCGCGGCAGCGCCGATGCCGCCGCGGTGCGCGCGACATTGCACCACTCACTGCAACAGCACGGCGCGGCTCACCCTGCGGCGCTGAGGGCGGGACTGGCGCTGCTCGAGCACAATGACCTGCGCGAACTCGCGCGCCGCGTCGATGTTCCGGCGCTGGTGATCGCGGGACAGTATGACCGCG
>DATNNU010000026.1:0-2359 GCA_035601675.1 Steroidobacteraceae bacterium
CCGTAGGTGATTATCTGCGACACCCGGTCGTGGCCGTATTTCGCGGCCACGTAATCGATCACGCGATCGCGGCCTTCCATGCAGAAGTCGACGTCGAAGTCCGGCATCGATACGCGCTCGGGATTGAGGAAGCGCTCGAACAGCAGGTCGTAGCGCAGCGGCTCGATGTCGGTGATGCGCAGTGCGTAGGCCACCAGCGAGCCCGCGCCCGAACCGCGGCCGGGCCCGACCGGCACGCCGTGCTCGTGCGCCCAGCGGATGAAATCGGCCACGATCAGAAAATAGCCGGCGAAGCCCATCGGGCAGATGACCTCGAGCTCGGCGGCGAGCCGCGCGCGGTAGCGTTCGGCTTGCTCGCCCGCGATACCGAGCGCGGCCAGCCGCGTGCCGAGCCCCGCCGCCGCCTCGGAGCGCAGAAACTCATTCGGGGTGCTGCCCGCCGGCACCGGGTAGTCCGGCAGTCGCGGCTGGCCGAGCGTGAGCTGCAGGCTGCAACGGCGGGCGATCTGCACCGTGTTGAGCAGCGCCTCGGGGATGTCGGCAAACAGTGCGCTCATTTCGGCGACGCTGCGCAGGTACTGCTGCGGCGTGTAGCGCCGCGTGCGCGCCGGATCCGCCAGCAGCGTGCCGTCGTGAATGCACACCCGCGCTTCGTGCGAGTCGAAGTCGTCGGCACGCAGAAAACGCACGTCATTGGTGGCGACCACCGGCACGCCGCGACGCGCCGCCAGCTTCAGCGCCGCGGGCAGATAGGCGCGCTCTTCGGGCCTACCCAGGCGCTGCAGCTCGATATAGAAGCGGTCATCGAACAGCGACAGCCAGAAGTCCAGCGCCTGCTCGGCCTGCGGCACGCGCTCGCGTAACAGCGCGCGCCCGACGTCGCCTTCGGCCGCCCCCGAGAGCGCAATCAGGCCGCCGGTGGTGCGGCGATCGAGCCAGGCGCGATCGATCAGCGGCACCGCCGCCACCGTCTGGCCTTCCAGAAAAGCCCGGCTGACCAGCCGCGCCAGATTCTGGTAGCCCCCGAGGTTCTGGCACAGCAGCGTCAGCCGCGAGGGCCCCTGTTTTTCATCCGCTTCGCTCAGCAGCAGATCGACCCCGATGATCGGCTGCACGCCGCGCTCGAGCGCCGCGCGATAGAACTTCACCATCGCAAACAGATTGCACTGGTCGGTCAGTGCCACCGCCGGCATGTCCTCGGCCCTGACCGCAGCCATCAGAGGCGCGACCCGCACCACGCTGTCGATCAACGAGTACTCGGTGTGCAGCCGCAGATGGACGAAAGTCGGTTTCATTGCTCGATCTGCGGCTCGCCGCCCGGCAAGCCCCATGGCAACGCATCGCTCAGCCAGCTGCGCAGCGGGTTGAAGCTGCGCCGATGAATCGGACACGGACCCAGCTGCGCCAGCGCCTGCAGATGCTGCGGCGTACCGTAACCGAAATGCTGCGACATTCCGTAACCGGGGTAGCGCGCGCACATGCCCACCATCAGCGCATCGCGATAGGTTTTGGCGATGATTGACGCGGCGCTGATGCTGGGCAGGATCGCATCGCCACCAACCACGGTGCGCACATTGCAATCAGCAAAGCAATCAAACAGGTACGGGGAACTGTTACCGTCGATCATGATCATGGTTGGCCGCTGCTGCAGATCCAGCAGCGCGCGTTTCATCGCCAGCAGCGTGGCCTGCAGAATATTCAGCAGGTCGATTTCGTGGTGGTCGGCCTCGGCCACGGCCCAGGCAATCGCGCGTTCGCGGATGCGCACCGCGAGCACTTCACGGCGCTCGGGGGCGAGTTGCTTGGAATCGCGCAGGCCGCGGATCGGGCGCGCCGGATCGAGGATTACCGCCGCCGCCACCACCGGGCCCGCGAGCGGACCGCGTCCCGCCTCATCCACACCGGCGATCAATTCACTCAATGCCGCAAGCCCTCCCCATCCAGCCCCTTGTCGCGCAGCAATTGCAGCACAGCTTCGGCGGCTCGCGCCGCCCCTCCCGCTCGCAATGACTGATGTACCTGGAGAAATTCTCGCTGTAAATACTCGCGCCGGGCAACATCATCGAGTGCACGCTCGATGGCGTCGCTCAGATTCCCGCTCGTGACCGCCTGCTGAAAGAACTCCGGCGCCAGCGCTGCGCCGGCCAGCAGATTCGGTAGCGAGAAGAACGGCAGTCGCACCAGCCGCAGCGTGCGCAGCAGCAATGCTGTCACGGCGCCGACCCGGTAGGCTACCACCATCGGGCAACGGCACAGCAGCGCTTCAAGCGTCGCGGTGCCCGAGGTGACCAGTGCTGCATCGGCGGCCGTCAGCGCGCTGCGCGCCTGCCCATCGAGTATGCGCAAATTCAGTCGCGCG
>DATNNU010000027.1:0-2494 GCA_035601675.1 Steroidobacteraceae bacterium
CCTACAACATCACGGTCAATGCGATCGCGCCCGGCTTCTTCGTGACTAACATCGGCGGCGGCCATGCCAAAAATCCGGCGGTGCAGGTGGCGATGGCGAAGGCGATCCCGATGCACCGTGTCGGATTTGCGGAGGACATCAAGGGCCTGGCGCTGTTCCTGGCCTCGCCGGCCTCGGCATACCTGACCGGCCAGCAGATCTCGATCGATGGCGGCTGGGCGCTCGGCGTTGCCGACTAAGGCATCGCGACACACACCTCGACCAGCATCGGGTGTGCGGCTGCGAACGCGCTCGCGAGCGCCGCATCGAGTGGCTCACAGCGCTCGACCCGAAGCGCGGCGACGCCCTGGCTTCGGGCGAGCCCGCAGAAGTCCAGGTGCGGCAACTGCGCCCCGGGAAGCTCGGTCAGCTGGAAGTGTTGGCCGAATTCCACCAGTGCCTGGTAACTGCGATTATTCACAATGATGAACGCCACCGGCAGCTGGAATTCCGCGGCGGTCCACAGCCCCTGGATCGCGTACATGCTCGAACCATCGCCCAACAGTGCGATCACCTTGCGCCGTGGGCGTGCGAGCGCGACACCGACCGCGGCCGGCAGGCCGTGGCCCAGCCCACCGCTGGCGCAGGTGTGGAAGCTGTCCGGTTCGAGCATCGGCAGGTGCTCCTGCATCGCCTGGCGACTGCTCGGCGCTTCCTCGACGATGATGCTGCCGGCGGGCCTGAGCGCTGCGATCTGCTGCATCAGGTAGCCTTCCGTCAGCCGATGCGGGGGCTGGATCGCAGCGCGTGCAGGTTCCGCAGGCGCGGTCCGGCGCCGCGGCGGCGGATGATCGAGCAGAGCGGCGACTCCAAGCTTCAGGTTGGTGACGATCGACACTCCCACCGGCGCCCAGGCGGCGGCGGCCGGATCGTCGGTCAGCTGCACCAGCGTCGCAGCGGTCGGAATGTGCGGGCCGTGACCCTCGACGTGGTAGGTGAATACCGGGGCGCCGAGCGCCAGGATAAAATCGGCGCCCTGCAGCCGTGCGACGATCCCCGCCCGATCGGGGGGCAGGAAGCCCGCGAACAGTCGATGCCGCTCGGGAAAGCTGTTGCGCGCAGATCGCGGGCTAACCCACACCTGCGCCTGATGACGCTCGGCGAGCGCGACGGTCTCGGCCCAGGCGCCATCGCGCGCCACCGACGCGCCGACGATGATCACCGGATGGCGCGCCGCAGTCATCGCCGCTGCCGCGCGCGCCAGCAGCGCCGGATCCCCGGCCACCGCGCTACTGACCTCGCGCGGCTCGAGCGCTGCACAGCGCCGGTCCCAGTCATCTACCGGGACCGAGACGAACGTCGGGCCACGCGGCGGCTGCATCGCACTGTAGTAGGCGCGAGCGATCGCCCCCGGTACGTCCTCGGCGCGCGCCGGCTCGCAGCTCCATTTGACGTAGGGCTTCGGCAGGTTGGCCGCCTGCTCGGAATACAGAAAGGGTTCGAACGGCAGCAGGGAGCGCGCCTGCTGGCCGGCGGTAATCACTAGCGGCGTCTGGTTCCTGAAGGCGGTGAAGATGCTGCCGAGCGCGTGGCCGACGCCGATCGCGGAGTGCAGGTTGACCAGCGCCGCGCCGGTGCGCGCTTGCGCAAAGCCATCGGCCATTGCGACCACGATCGATTCCTGCAAACCGAGCACGTAGCGGAAGTCGGGCGGGAAATCGCGGAACATCGGCAGCTCGGTCGATCCCGGATTGCCAAACACCGTTGTCAGGCCGAAGGCGCGCAGCAGCAAAAAGGTGGCTTCGCGCACCGTCACGGGCGTCAAATCGGATGCGGTGCTGGCCATAGCGGCGTTCAGATCCGGATAACGACCTTGCCGAAATGCGCGCCGCGCTCGAGATGCCGATAGGCCTCGGCCGCCTGGTCGAATGCGAACACACGATCGATGACGGGTTCGAGTGCGCTGGCGGCGATGGCGGTATTCATCTTCTCGAACATCGAGCGCGAACCGACGTATACACCGTGCAGGCTCGCGTACTTGGTCATCAGGCCGTAGGGATTGGCATCGCCCGTGATGCCGGTCAGCACGCCGATCAAAGCAATCCTGCCGCCGATACCGATCGCCTGGATCGAGCGGCCAAGCGTGCCGCCGCCTCCGACCTCCACGATGTGATCCACGCCGCGGCCGTCGGTCAGCCGCAGCACCTCCTGCCCCCACTCGGGTGTCGCGTGATAGTTCACGCCCACAGCGGCGCCCAGCGCGCGCGCGCGCGTCAGCTTGTCGTCACTGGAGGAGGTCACCAGCACCCGGGCGCCTGCCAGGCGCGCGAACTGCAGCGCAAAGATCGACACGCCGCCGGTGCCGAGCAGCAGCACGGTATCGCCGGGCTGCACATGCCCGACCACCATCAGAGCATGCCAGGCCGTGACGGCGGCGCAGGGCAAGGTCGAGGCGGCCTCGAACGACAGATGTGCCGGAATCCTCACCGCGTCCTGTTCGCCGAACAGTGCGTAC